>NZ_JBJEIH010000103.1:8910-25122 GCF_051876855.1 Bifidobacterium sp. | reverse complement strand
GCGGCGTCGATGCGTGGACGGGTTCGCGGAAGAGGGCCGCGGCGGCGGATTCAGAAGGGACCGCGGCGGCGGATTCAGAAAGGACCGCGTGGCCGAGTTCAGCGGCGATACGGGTATTACCGCGGGTTTGTGGAGATAAGCACAAGTTCGCGCTGACGGATTGTGCAAGCCCACGGGCACGGATTGGTGAGGAACCGTGAGGATTCCCGGTTCCGCGCGGAATCGTCATCGTACGCGTGTTTAATGGTGGGTTGTGAAAAAACTCATCGAACAGCTCATGAAATTCGGCGTCGTCGGGGTTATCGCTTTCATCATCGATGTCGGCGTGATGAACCTGCTGATGCGGTTCCTGCACATGCCGAATGTCGCGGCGAGCACGATTTCGTTCATCGTCTCGCTGATTTTCAACTATCTGGCGAGCATGAAATACGTGTTCAAGCACCGCGATGATATGGCCCGTTGGATGGAAATGCTGATTTTCCTGCTGTCCTCGGTGATCG
The DNA here is from genome assembly GCF_051876855.1 of Bifidobacterium sp. Classification (GTDB taxonomy): domain Bacteria; phylum Actinomycetota; class Actinomycetes; order Actinomycetales; family Bifidobacteriaceae; genus Bifidobacterium. The sequence continues at coordinate 24,622 of NZ_JBJEIH010000103.1, read as the reverse complement.
GTCTGCTTATCAACGACGCGATTATCGCGGTGAGCACGCTTGGCATGGCCGCTGACGCCATCGTCACCCAGCACGCCGTATATGTGCTGCGTACCAATGCCGGAAAGCTGGTTGCTACCGTCGTGGTCGCGGTGTGGAATTTCGTCATCCGCAAATGGCTGCTGGACGATACCCATACGAATGCCGCGAACCGTCTGCGCAAAGCTGATAACAGGCTGACGCAGGAGGAGTTGGACGCCCGATGGGAGCGCAGCTTCTCCCATCGCCTGGGCATGTGGTCGCTTGAACATACGCCTGCGGGCTGGCCGAAGTAAGGAATTACGAAATAACGAGAGGAGCGGGTACGTCAAACGGACGTGCCCGCTCCCTGTATGTTGGGCCTCGCACTTAGAACACCTAGGGCTGCTGCGCTCACGCCCCGAGCCTGTCTCGTTCACACCTCGACTTCGGTCAGGGTGGGTGTTTCCGTGCTGGACTTGATTTGCCGTATGCCGGTCAGAGCGATGAGCAGCGAACCGATTGCCAACGCGGTGACGACGACGAATCCGCCGTGTGAGCCCGCCTTGTCGATGAACACGCCGGCAATCGCCGATCCGACGGACGAGCCGATGGAATTCATCGCGCCCATCCATGCCATGCCTTCCGTGAATCGCGAGGGCGGCACGAGATGCAGCATGAGCTGGTTGCCGTTGATCCACGTCGGTGCTTGGCACACGCCGATCACCAGGTAAATCACCATGATGACCCACAGGTGTTTCGCGAACAGGAACGAGCCGATGCCGAGATTCACCACGGCGAGGCACACATAGAACCGTTTCCACAGCGGGATCATCCAGTTTTTCGCGCCGTAGACGAGCGCGCCGGTCAGGGAGCTCAGCGAGAAGCAGGCGAAAACGAATCCCGTGTACTGCTTCATGTCCTGTTCCGTCGCGAACGCGATGATCGAGATGCCCGCGGCCGATTGGAATGCGCCGAGCCCGAACCAGGTTGCGCATACGGCGATGAGTCCCGGCCCCCAGATCGACCTATGCGAGCGCGCCGGTTTGTCTGCTGCCCGGTGCCCGTCGGCGATCGCGGCCGCTTGTGCTTCCGCCGGCTGATGTGTCGTGGTGGCGGCATCCGCGCCGGTGGTGTGCGCCGAACGTGCTGCTTGCAGCGCTGCGGCTTTCTGCGCTTCGCGCTCGCGATACTGGGCGCGGGTGAGTCCCGCCTCGCGGGCGAGTTGCGTCTGCGACGGCGGTTCCGTAGTCCGCTCGGTCAGGAACATCAGCGCACCGACGATGACGCACATGCCGGTGAACGAGAACGCGAGCAGTCCGGAAATCACCGCAAGTGTGGATGCGAGCGGATTGCCGATTACCCACATGCATTCGTCGAGCACGCCGGAAAGCGACAACGCCCGGTCTGTTCGTTCGTGGTCGCCTCGCAACAGTCGAGCCCACCGCCCGCGGCTCATCGCGCCCCACGGCGGGATCGCGGCCATGAACGGCACAATCGCGTACAGCACCCATTGCGGCGCATGATGCGTAATCGCGGTGACCAGTGACGTCGAGGCAATGATCCACACGATGATGGTTGGGATTGACACCTGCCGCTGGCCATAGATATCCACGAGCTTGCCCAGCAACGGCCCGACCAGCGCGGTCGCGATGGCTTGGATCGCCGTGAGCGCGCCCGCGAGCGAATAATTGCCGTAATAGTGTTGCACGGAAATCGTGATGGTCATGCCGACCATGGGGAACGGCATGCACGCGATTACCGAGCCGATGGCGAATCGTGCGGTGTGCGGCATGCGCAGCAGCTCGGCGTATCCTCCGAACAGGCGTCGGGCGAGGTCTTTGACCCCGGCGGTGAATGTGGTCATATCGTGCGGCCTTCTGTTGTCGTGTTTTCTTTGTGATTGTCGAAGTGCTGTCTTCCGGGCTGTCCATCGTGTGGCGGGGCGTTGTGGCGAGGCGTTGGGTGTCTGCCGGCCGGGCGTCTTGTGCCTGCGTGCCTGTATGGCAAGTTGCTGGCGACCGGTGGACGACGGCTTGTCGATGTCTGTTCGCCTGTTGTTCACTGAAGCGCTACACCTGTTGCGGTATAAGGTGTTTTGGCGCTCCGCTTGTCACTGTTCGGACAGCCATGGCAACTTTATCCCGGTGCCGTGCATGACACGCGGTACATTGGAAAAGCAGGCGCCGGATTTCGGCGTCTCGCTATCGCATCACACCGCATACGCAGGAGGACCACATGCCGTCAACCACCATCCATTTCATCCGCCACGGCAAGGTCGAGAATCCCGATCACCTGTTGTATGAGCGCCTTCCCGGCTTCCATCTGTCTGATTTCGGCCGCCGCATGGCCCAGGCGACCGCCGATTACGCGGCCGCTGATCCGCAACTGTCCGGCGTCGTGGCCGTATATTCGTCGCCGCTTGACCGGACTCGCGAAACCGCGGGCATTATTCTCGACGCGCTCAACAAGGTCCGCGCTGAACGCGGGGAACAACCGCTCGAACTGCAAACCGACAGCCGAATCATCGAAGCGGGCAACGAATTCCGCGGCAAGCGCATCGGATATGGCGAGGGGGCGCTGTGGCGCAACGGGAACTGGCGTCTCGTTCGCAATCTGTGGAAGCCCAGCTGGGGTGAAAGCTATCAGCATATCGCCGCGCGGGTAGGGGATTTTGCCCAGGAGAAAGTCCGCGAATACGCCGGCAAGCAGATTATCGCAGTCAGTCACGAATCGCCGATCTGGTCATATCGTCATCTTCTGGAAACCGGGCATCCCGAGCACAATATGTTCCTGCGTCATACCGCGCTCGCTTCGGTCACATCTATCACCTATGACAGCGAGACGGGGAAGATGCTGTCCATCAGCTATGCCGATCCTGCGAAGGACGTGCGCTGAGCGCGCAGACACGGCGCGAAGATACCGTACGAAAGCAAGAGACGACGGAACGGTCGCGCATCTTCGGCGATGACGACAATGCGCTGACACGCCGCGAAAGCCTGCAGAAGCGCGGTAGTGTTGAATAAGTGCGAATATACGCGTTGGAATGTGGGCAAAGGAGCATGAGCATGACCATGATGGACGGACAAGTGCAAGATGAGGTGCGGCGGATCGCCGGTTTGACGGATATCCGCGATGCGGCGGAGCGTGGTGCCGCGTTGACATCCCTATGGCCGCTGACCGATGCGATGATGATGGGCAACGACGCGAAATATGCGGAAAATCTGCAGGTACGGGAAAGCCTGGTGATTGCGCACGCGCTGACGGGACTCGACGTGACCCGTGCCGACGCGGAATATGTCTATGAGGGCGCGGACACGATTCCTGGCCGTCCGCAGGATATCGTCAACGCGCTGTTGGCGGCGAATGATGCCTGTGATGCGGCTGCTGCATACCGCGGACAGGCGGATTCTACGGTGTTCGCGGGTGTCGCGCAGGCGTTGGGGGCGTCTTGGAATGCCGGGGTTGCGGGTGATATCGCGGATATCGTCCGGCAGGCTTCGCAGCTGGCCGCTGATGATGCTGTGGAGTGTGATGGTGCTGTTGACGCTGGAACCGCAAGCGGCGCCGCCGAAAGCGGTGTTGCGTCCGAAGCGCTGCGTGTCGCCGGTGACTTGGCGGTATATACGCTTGCGGCAGCGGCCATGCTCCGTCAATCGGATGCCGCGCAGGCGGGTACGGCAGGGATGTGTGCGGTGCTGCTCGCGTTGAACGAGTGGTGCGACAGCGTATCCTTGCCACGGCTGTATTATTCGCCGCAACTGTTGTCACAGCTGATGGATGCGCGTGAGGCCAACGGTGAAGGTGTCTCCGATGCGTTCGTTTCGGTTATCGCCCAGGCCGCCGGCGCTGAATGGGAACAGCATCGCGGCGATGTGCTGTGGGATCCGAAAGAGGCGAAACGTCAGGCGAAAGAGGCCGACGAACGCCGGAATAAGGCCGAACTGTCTGCGAAATTCTCCAAATAGCATGGCTGAATTCGCCGACGCGTGAAGCGAACGCGCGTGCCGTTTGATACCGTTTGGCATTGCGCACGTACTCGCTTCACGCGGCGGACAGGGCATGTCATGCCTGGCTATTGTGCTGTTTTCGCTGTCTTGGTTGTGTTAGCTGTCTTGACCGGGAACGTTCCACGGGGTTGTCGGCGCTGTCGGGGATTGGGCGGTGGTGCTGGCGCCGAAATCCGCGAAATTCGTTGGAATCGCTGGCGCGCCGGGGTTGTCCGGGGCCGTCGGTGTCGTGGTCGGCTGACCGGTGGACGGGTACTGCGGCTGTGCGGGAACGTGGACCTCATCGGTGGGGAAAGACACTGATTGGAGGGCCTGAGCCGGGTCGGTCGGCATGACTGGGGTTTGCGGGTCAGGCATGAAGCTGAAATCGGCGTCGGGTGTGTACGTTCCGGTCGGCATCTGGATGCCGTGCACGGTCTGCGGCTTGACCGCGGGCATATCGGGCACGCCGAGGGAGGATGGCGTGAACGTGACTCCCGGCATCGTGGCAAGGGCGGCGCTGGTGGTGTTCGCTTCGTCCGTCGTGGTCTGTGCGGTTGCCGGCTGATTTGATGCTGACTGATCGGCTGCCGGTTGGTCGGAAACAGCGGCTGGTTGGATGTCAGCCGGTTGCACCGGTGCGGGTTTTGGCACGGTTGGCTGGACGGAACCGGATGCCGTGGGCGTTTCGGTTGACTGTGCATGCCAGACTTCGGGCTGCGCCGTGGTCGGTTGTGAGACAACTGACGGTGTGGTTGCCGGCTGTGGCCCTGCCGACTGGTCGGTGTTCGTCGGTGCGAACGTCTGGCCGCCGATCGGGGAGAAGCCCATGGGGGCGGCCGTCGCCGGAGTCTGCGCGATGTCGGTCTGTTGCCAGGCCGGCGCTGTCTGTGCGGGAGTTTGCGGTATCTGCGGTATCTGCGGCATCTGCGCGTTCCATGGCGTTGCCGAAGCGTCTTGGGCCGCCGGTTGCTGCATCGTCTGCTGCGACTGCAACGGCTGTTGCGGCTGCTGGGGGAAATACGCCGGTGTCGTCGGAGTGTTGAATGTGCCGTCCGATTCGGTGCTCGGCGTTGGCATTGGTGCGCCGGTCCATTCGGCTTGTGCCGTTTGCATGGCCTGCAATTGTTGCGCCGGCGCCCCGAAATCAGGCATCTGTATCTGCGGCATGTTGCCGAACTGTGGGGTATCGCCAGACTGCGGTGTACTGCCGGATGGCTGTGCGCCGAACTGCTGGCCGCTCGCGATGACCCCTACGCCGGCGACGGGATTCGCCGTGCCTTGCATATTCGGTGCGGCCGCGGGCATCGTATTCCCGCCGCTTGCCTGAGCGGCCCCAGAGGTCGGAGCCGTTGGAACCATTGGGGCCGTAGGGACTGTCGGAGCGGGAATCGGGGCCATCGGCTGGTACGTCATTCCGGATTGCATACCGAGATTCGTCGGCGTCACCTGGCTGCTACCGGGAACCCAGACCATGCTGTTCTTGTCGAAACGCGCGCCTTCCGGCTTAGAGGAACCTACAAGAAGCCATATCCACACCACCATGTCGAGGATGTAACCAAGCACCATTATTACGAGCCCGCCTGTCACCGCGAACGCCGGGGCATTGAATTGTCTGGATCCAACGCCCATCACGACCAAACCAATCACGATGCATAGGATCGACGGAACAGATGGTGCAAAAATCCACCAGCCGGAGCGGTTCGTGTCATGCAAACGCCTGAACGTCAACGTGATGATAGGGAAAACCAACGCGAACATCAGCAAACAAAGCACCAATGCCAGCGTATCTTGGTGATGCTTTGTCGCGGTATCCACCAGGTAGTAGAGCACCGCGCACAAGATGGATATGTACAGGTACGCCCACCAGAATTCGCTTCGCGACGCGCGGCCGGAAAACACGAAATACTTGCGGTACATGCGTGCAATCGCCTTCGGGAACGAGCAGCCGTAGCAGGGCAGCTCAAGTTCCGAGCCTTGGTAGACAGGTCCATGCATCTGATTGAACGCGGCCGGCGACCATGCCGGGCCTCCCATCATTGGGTTGCCGCCATTGGGATTATTGCTTGGATTGCTCATAGGTGTTCCTTCTCTCAAGCCATAGCACAAGTATAAAGGAGAAAACCTGAATTCGATGTAACTTCATGACGAATTTGTGACTTTTTCATAAAAAGTCCGTTCACGCGTTCGTTCGTCGTACGTCCCTCACGCGCGGCACAATAGAGCGTATGACCGAAGCTGACAACAAAGAAAGCAAGGATACCAAGCCTGAGTTGCCGAAGGACGTGCGCGTGCGCTTCTGCCCGTCGCCGACCGGCACACCGCATGTGGGCATGGTCCGTACCGCCCTGTTCAACTGGGCAGAGGCACGCCATACGCACGGCACCTTCGTGTTCCGTATCGAAGACACCGACGCACAGCGCGATAGCGAGGAAAGCTACAACCAGATTCTCGATGCGCTCAAGTGGCTGCATATCGACTGGGACGAGGGCATCGAAGTCGGTGGCCCGGACGGCCCGTACCGTCAGTCCGAGCGTACCCAGATTTACAAGGACGTCGCCGCCAAGCTGCTTGAGGCGGGGTACGCCTACGAGTCCTATTCGACCCCCGAGGAGATCGAGGCTCGCAATGTCGCCGCCGGACGCCCGAAGGCCTTCGGCTACGATGGCTATGACCGAAACCTGACCGAAGAGCAGAAAGCCGCCTTCCGCGCCGAGGGCCGCAAGCCGGCGCTGCGCATTCGCATGCCCGACGAGGACATCGCTTTCGACGACCTGATCCGCGGCCGCATCGAGTTCAAGGCCGGTTCCGTGCCGGATTACGTGATCGTCCGCCCGAACGGCGACCCGCTGTACACGCTCACCAACCCGGTGGACGATGCGATGATGCGCATCAACGTCGTGCTGCGTGGCGAGGACCTGCTGAGCTCCACCCCGCGCCAGATTGTGCTTTACCGCTATCTCATCAAGCTCGGCATCGCCAAGGAAGTCCCGCTGTTCGGCCACATGCCGTACGTCATGGGCGAAGGCAAGAAGAAGCTGTCGAAGCGCGACCCGGAATCCAACCTGTTCCTGCACCGCGAGAACGGCTTCATTCCTGAGGGCCTGCTCAACTACCTCGCCCTGCTCGGCTGGTCAATCGCGCCCGACCGTGACGTGTTCTCGATGGACGAGATGATCGAGAAGTTCGATGTGCGAGACGTCAAGGCGAACCCCGCCCACTTCGACTTGGACAAGGCAATCTCGATCAACGCGGAGCATATCCGCATGCTCGAGCCGCAGGACTTCCTCAACCGTTCCGTACCGTATCTGCACCGCGACGGCGTGGTGTCCGCCGACAGCTGGGATGCCCTGACCGACCGTGAGCGTGCGATTCTCACTGCTTCCGCCCCGCTGGTGCAGCCGCGTGTACGCCTGCTTGGTGAGGTGTCCGGCATGGTCGGCAGCCTGCTGAGCGAGGAGCCCTACATTGAGCCCGCCGCGGATGTGCGCAAGACGCTCAAGGATTCCGCCGGCGACGTGCTTGACAAGGCCATTGCCGCGCTCGAGGCCGTGGACGAGGCCGATTGGAAGGCCGAACCGCTGCATGAGACCCTGAACAAGGCGCTGATTGAGGAGGCCGGTTACAAGCCGCGTCTGGCGTTCGGCCCGGTGCGCGTCGCCGTGTCCGGCCGTCGTGTGTCTCCGCCGCTGTTCGAGTCGATGGAGATTATCGGCAAGCCGGTGACGGTGGCTCGTCTCAAGGGGCTGCGCGAGCATCTGTGATGGTTGCGGGCCTGGGTGCGAGGGCTTGGGTGTTGTGCAGACGGTGCCGATGGCTGTGCCTGACGCCTAAGTCCTTATGACAGTAGCGATTGAGCGGTCTGGAGCGTGATGTTCCAGACCGCTTTTGCATTGCGACACGCCGATGCGGTTGGGCGATTTGCGTGGTGCAAGTATCCGCTGTATATTATTCAACTGTTGCGTCGAGAGACGTAAACAGATAACTAAACGCCCCCGTCGTCTAGCGGTCTAGGACTACGCCCTCTCACGGCGCCAACACCGGTTCAAATCCGGTCGGGGGTACGACCGACGAAGCAGTTCCAAGAGCTGCGGCGCCTGCCAATTGGGGTATGGTGTAATTGGCAACACAGGTGATTCTGGTTCATCCATTCTTGGTTCGAGTCCAGGTACCCCAGCCAACGGAAAGCCACTGCAAACGCAGTGGCTTTTTTCGTATCCGTTCGGATTAATCGTCAACATGCGTGTCCAGATAACAAACCGCGAGCACAATCATCACAACCTTCTACCGACGCTGACTGCATCGTGAGCGTCGGTAGAAGCAGGGCCACGACTTTCTGCCGACGATGGGGGCGGTGTTGGCGTAGACAGTTTGGGAGGCGTGGCTTATTTCTTGCGTAGGGTGCGGCGCAGGCGGCCGAGCAATCCGGGTTTGCGTAGCAGGTCCATAGACTCGCCAATCTGGTCTGTTTCGCTTGAAATGGCGAATGTGTACGTCTTATGCGAGTTGGGCTTGCCGACCAGGTCGCCGAATTCCAGTAATTGCGTGCGCGGGTGGTATGGGTGCCGGATATCGAATTCGAACAACCTTGCCGCCACGCGTGCAGGCGCCGGTCCATACGACCCGAATCCGCAGGTCGGGGAAGCGACCATCAGCATGCCATCGACTTCACCTGCGAAACCATTGCGGTGATCATGCCCTGCACAAATCGCGAAATACCGGTCGCCGTTCGCAAGAATCGCGTATTCCCCGCTGTCGGCATCAGGACAGCTCACGCCTTCGCCAAGATAACTGCCAGGCAAGGTCTTGTCTTCGTCCAGAACATAGCTATGTCCAGAGAACACGCGATACCCTTCCACGGCATGCGCCGCGTTCGGCGGCACTGATTTGAGCAGCCGGTAATACTGCGGGATGGGGAAATGCTGGAACACCATCATGCGAGTGTGCAGGACATCGGGCATGAGACCAAGGAATTTCAACGCCGCGTCCGATGGCGAACCGTACCCGCCGGAACGGGCATAGTCCCCGGAATCCACTACTGTCAGCCCCAGCACGGTGCGCTTGCGATCCACATCCATCACCGGCAGCGCGAGCGTCCCCGCCTCACACGGGTAGATGCGCTGGTCGGGGAGCCCGGAACTTGAGCGGGTGCGAGGCAGATCAGGCCGCGATGCGGTTGATTCAGCGTTGAGACACCCGGGAAACTCACGGTAGATGGCATCCATTTCCTCGCGGCTTAGCCCGCATTGGCTGTCATGGTTGCCGTATGTGGCGACCCACGGAATGCCGCGGTCGATCAGCGGCTGGAGGAACTGCCCGATGCTCTGTCGTACCAAGTCGCGCGTATGGTCAAGCTGTTCGCGGCTCGCCTCGTTCTGCCGGATGCGTTCCAGCGGGGTGCGCCAGCTGCGCTTGCGGAACGTATCGGCGTAAGCGCTGTCATACCCGGCGATCTGATTGCCGGTGAAGATGACAACATCCGGCCGCGCGGCATCTGCGGCAGCGGCGATTAGGCGTATCGTATCGCCAGAGACCTTCGGACCGTCCTGGATGTCGGAAAGCTGTAACACCCGGAATTTGCCGGATTCATGGAATTGCAGGCGTCCCAGACGCGCGGACACCGATGTCGGCCGGCGTATGGCATTGCGTGTTCCATGACTGGGACGGCTGTCGGGACGTTGCTTGTCGCTCATGATATCCACACTAGTGCACGTCGGCGCGGATTGCATGCCGAGTGGCCTGTCCCGTGAAGAAATCCGGATGATGCCGGGCGGGCGGAGGCCAATGTCCGGTGGCGGTGATTCGGCCGCAATACCGCGCGCTATCGGCCTTCCACAAGTCGGCGCACCGGCGCACCGGCCAACGTGCGTCTGTGCGCGGTTGTGCGCGTCGCGCTGACTCTCCCCAATGCGAGCCGTCAATCGCACCGTCGTGCGTGCGGCTGTATGGAACCGGATATGAAGCTGAATGATCTGCCATGCAATTGGTAGCCCGCACTCAGTGACGCCCATCGTTGCCCCAAGCATCGGCTGGTTATATAAGAGCTACCGGCAAACGGAACCCCTTCGGAGCGAAGCGAACCGGCGAGGTTTCGTCCGAAGCCCCATAATTATAATTGAACCCTTCTTCTTCTCTTCTCTCTCCTTGGCCCCGGCGGAAACGTCGGGGCTTCTCTTTTCTGTAGTCTGAAAAACCTTCTACCGACGCTGACGAGCGTCTCGGCGTCGGTAGAAGGTTATCGGTGATGCCGAGTTATCGGCGGACGGTTCGGATTGCTGGAGACCATCCGACCAGACGGCAGTTGTTGCCCTCAGCGCTCGCTCTCAGCCTTCTCCCTCAGCGCTCGCCGCTGGCGCGCAGCAGGGCTTCGGTGAGGTATTTGCCGGCGGCCATCACGAGCGGCGCGTACCGGCGGCCAGGGGTTGTGCCCATGCGGCCGGTCGGCCCGGAGATGGAGATCGCGGCGATGACCTGGCCGGAGGGGTTGCGGATCGGCGCGGAGATGGAGCATACGCCGTCTTCGCGTTCGTTTACTGATTCCGCCCATCCGCGCTTGCGTACGGTGGCAAGCTTGGCAGCGGTGAATTTCGCGTGGCGCAAGCCCTGATGCAGACGCTCCGAATCTTCCCAGGCGAGCAGAATCTGTGCGGCGGATCCGGCTTCCATGCTCAGCAGCGCCCCGACGGGGATGGAATCACGCAGGCCGCTGGCGCGCTCCACGGCGGCGATGCACACGCGCTGGTCGCCCTGGCGACGGTAGATTTGCGCGGATTCGCCGGTGCGGTCAAGCAGAGTCTGCAAAATCGGGCCGGATGCGGTAAGCAGGCGGTCTTCGCCGGCCGCAGCGGCAAGTTCGGCGAAACGTGATCCAAGAACGAAGCGTCCATGCTGGTCGCGAATCACGAAACGATGGCGTTCCAAAGCGATGGCCAGACGATGCGCGGTTGGTCGGGCAAGACCCGTTTCGTTGACCAGTTGGCCGAGGGTGGCCGGCCCTGATTCGAGCGCATCCAATATTTTGACCGTTTTGTCAAGTACCCCGACGCCGGAATGGATGTCACCATCCGCCTGCGGCGGCTGATTTTGATCGAGGTTAGGACCCATGAAATCCTTGGTGTCAAAGCGTTCCGGTCCTACGGGGACGCGCAATGTGGAAGAAGTCATATTCCGGATTATGCCATCTCACATATCGAAACGCAAAAGCAGACACCCGTCAAAAACCGACATAGTGGAGTACAGAGGGCCATGTGGAAACGCATGGCTGAAGTAATTTTAGGGCGAAAACGTTGAAATTCCGCCAAAGGAGACAGCATGGGAACCACATTGGCCGAGAAGGTATGGGCTGACCATCTCGTAAGGCAAGGCGAAAACGGCGCGCCGGATCTGATCTACATCGACCTGATGCTGATGCATGAGGTCACCAGCCCGCAGGCGTTCGAAGGGCTTCGTCTCGCGGGCCGCAAGCCGCGTCACACCGATTTGCTGATCGCGACGGAAGACCACAACACGCCCACCGTCGACATCGACCGTCCGAACCCTGACAAGACCTCCGCGCTGCAGCTGAGCACGCTGGAGAAGAACTGCAAGGAATTCGGCGTGAGACTGCACCCGCTCGGTGACGCCGACCAGGGCATTGTGCACGCCTTCGCCCCGATTCTGGGTCTCACCCAGCCGGGCATGACCATCGTGTGCGGCGACTCCCACACCTCCACGCACGGTGCGTTCGGCGCCCTCGCGTTCGGCATCGGCACTTCAGAAGTCGAACACGTGATGGCTACGCAGACCCTGTCGCTCAAGCCGTTCAAGACCATGGCCGTGAACATCGAGGGCGAGCTGCCCAAGGGCGTGAGCGCCAAGGACATCATCCTCGCCATCATCGCGAAAATCGGTACCGGCGGCGGCCAGGGCCACGTCATCGAATACCGCGGCGAGGCAATCCGCAAGCTGAGCATGGACGAGCGCATGACCATCTGCAACATGTCCATTGAAGCGGGCGCCCGCGCCGGCATGATTGCCCCTGATGAGACGACTTTCGAGTATCTGAAGGGCCGTCCGCACGCGCCTGAAGGCGAGATGTGGGACAAGGCGGTTGCCTACTGGAAGACGCTCAAGACCGATGATGACGCCGTATTCGACAAGGAAGTGACGATTAACGCCGCCGATTTGGCGCCGTTCGTCACCTGGGGCACCAACCCCGGCCAGGGCGTGCCGATTACCGGCAATGTCCCGGTGCCGGAGGATATCGCCGACGCCGAGCAGCGCGCAGCCGCCCAGTCCGCCATCGACTACATGGGCTTGAAGCCCGGCCAGCCGATGAAGAGCATCCCGGTGGACACGGTGTTCATCGGCTCATGCACCAACGGCCGCATTGACGACCTGCGTACCGCCGCGAAGATTATGAAGGGCCATCACAAGGCCGATTCCATCCACCGCGTGCTCGTGGTGCCCGCATCCTCCCGTGTGCGGCTTGAGGCCGAGCGTGAGGGGCTTGACAAGATTTTCAAGGATTTCGGCGCGGAATGGCGCAACGCCGGCTGCTCGATGTGCCTGGGCATGAACCCGGACAAGCTGGTGCCGGGTGAGCGCTCGATTTCCACCTCGAACCGCAACTTCGAGGGACGCCAGGGCAAGGGCTCGCGCACGCATCTGGCGTCGCCCGCCGTCGCCGCCGCAACGGCGATCCGCGGCACGATTTCCAGCCCCGAGGACCTGTAACCCGCCAATCCCACGCCGAACAGGCTGAACAACATAAACGCATCAAACGTGCAATCCGGCCGCCGACAACTCGCCCGCGACCGGTGAAGGCCGGCAGACAGTCGCCGGCCGATGAAAGGAATCGTTATGGAAAAGCTGACCGTGGTGACCGGAACCGGCGTTCCGCTCCGCCGCTCGAATGTGGATACCGACCAGATCATCCCCGCCGTGTTCCTTAAGCGGGTCAAGAAAACCGGCTTCGAGGACGCGCTGTTCTACGCATGGCGCCGCGACCCCGATTTCGTGCTCAACCGCCCCGAATACAAGCAGGGCAAGATTTTGGTCGCCGGCCCGGATTTCGGCATCGGCTCGTCGCGTGAACACGCGGTGTGGGCGCTGCGCGACTACGGTTTCCGCGTGGTCATCTCCTCCCGCTTCGCCGACATTTTCTACGGCAACACCGCGAAGAACGGCGTGCTGGCCGCAATCATGCCGCAGGAAAGCATCGAGCTGCTGTGGAAGCTGCTTGAAGAGGAACCCGGCCGCGATATGACCGTCGATCTGGGTGCGCGCACCGTGACTTGCGGCGACGTGACCCTGCCGTTCGAGGTGGGCGACTACGTGCGCTGGCGCCTGATGAACGGCTATGACGACATCGATCTGACGCTCCAGCACGAGGATGACATCGCTGCCTACGAGAAGATGCGCGCCGAGAAGTTCCCGTTCAAGCCGAAGACGCTGCCGGCCAAGCACTGGCCGGACGTACCGATCCAGTCCGCGCGTGAGCCCGAGGAGACCAAGCCGTGGGCAGGGCCGATTGGCAGCCGGGAGTAGTCGCTGGCTTGGAAAGGCCGCGGAATCCGTGTGGGTTCCGCGGCCTTTTGCGTTGTATATGCGGGTGGCAGGATGCGTGATTTCTGGCGCATTGCAGACGGCCGGTTGCGGGAATCCGGCGGATACGGTCATCTCCGGGATGCCGCTCCTGCCGGGCTTCAGGAACCACCGCGGCGGAAACCAATGCCCGTTCGCTGTTGACGATTTGGCGATTCACCGCGCCGGATACGGTACGCTTACGGGAACAGCGCAGCCGCATCCGGACAAAACCGGAGCGCACCCCGACCGGAATGGAGCAACACATGGCGAAATACGCGAACGTCGAGGAATATCTCGGCTCGATTGCCGATGAGCGGCATCGCACCGAATTCAAGGAACTGCTTGACTGGGTGCATGCCACATGGCCGCAGCTGGTCTGCGAAGTCAAATGGAACCAGCCGATGTTCACCGATCACGGCACATTCATCATCGGGTTCACCGCGTTGACCAACCATGTGACCGTCGGCTCCGAACCGCGCGCATTCGAGCATGCCATGCCGCTGATTGAGCAGCAGCATCTCAAGTGCGGCAAGAAAACCTTCCAGATTCCGTATGGCCGCAGTGACGCGTGGGAGGTGCTCAGGCAGATCATCGAATTCACCATCGCCGACAAGCGCGACGTGCAGACCTTCTGGGACCAGCGTCGTCCCGGATGCTGATATCCGCGGTTCCGTGGGGTTAGCCACGGGATTAACCGTGGGGTAAGCGGAGTCGCGGGGCCTACGTGGGTTGATTCATGCGCCGATGGCGGCCTTGATACGCCGGGCGAGTGTCGCGTCCCACATGGCGCCGGTCGCGCTCATCACCGCGTCCGCCCCCGCCTCACGGTACGCGAGGTAATGCTCCGGTTCGATGACCCCGCCGACGCCGATAATCGTGAAATCAAGCCCGAGACGCTCGCGGATAGCCGACAGACGGCGGACCATGTCCAGTCCTGCCCCGCGAATCGCGTTCCCGCACACGCCGCTGCGATCGCGCCCCTCGCCGGGAAGCGCCTGATTGCCGGAAGCGTCCACGAGTTTCGCGGAAATCGTGTTGATGGTGGAGAAACCTTGCGCTGTGCCGTGTCCGACGGTTTCGCGCACCATGGTCTCGAGCTCAATATCCGAGGGGAAATAGGCGAGTTTGACGATGAGCGGGCGGTCGCCGATTTCGTTCTTGACCGCTTCGGTGATGCGGCCGACCAGATGCGGGTCATGACACAACAGGCGGTTATGGCCTTCGTTCGGGCAGCTCGTGTTCATTTCCATCAGCTGTGCGCCGGTTTCACAGACGAGCCGCGCGCAGGTCACGTGGTCGGCGATGTACTCGTCGGTGCTCATGCCGGCGACGCGTGAGCCTTGGAAACTCGGCACCAACAGTTGTCCGGGGCCGGCGGCGGCGATGGCATCACGCATATCCGGCTGCCATACGTCAGGGTCGCGCGACGGCACGCCGAAGGAATTCGAGATGGAAATCGGCAAATCATACCGGGTGTCCGCGAGCACGCCCTCATCGAGTTCGGGGCTGCCGGGGGTGAGCGACCCGTCCGCCGCCTTGGGGTGCACGGCGAGCACGTTGGGGAAGGGGTTGCAACCCCAGGCGCGCGACCGCACGGTTTTGTACACGGCCAAATCGAATCCCATACGGAAGGCGGCGGTCGTGAACCGTGAGTTGAGCAGCGGGCCGGCGGGAATGCCGAACGGCAGATTCACCGGGAAACCGAGCACGGTTGCGGGGGTTGCGTTGGAAGCTGCCGCGCCGCCGTCCGTCAACGCCTGCGCGAACTGGCCGAACGGCCCGCGCCGGTAATTGTCGTCATAGGTGAGGTTGACGTCGTAGAACGGCTCGAATTGCTGGTTGGCCATGCTTGCAAACTCCCGTCATATTGCCTTTCGGCACCCGTATTTGCTCCCAGTATATGGATTGGCGCAATCGGTTGCGGCGATGTGCGGCGATGGTGAGACGATTCGGGCGGTTGATTCGGGCGTTCGGTTCGGGTGGCATCCCGGAACCGAACGCGCGGTCGATACCGAACTGCAATCACTCGCAGGCTACGCCGTCGCCGTCACGGTCGAGCTTCCTCGAATACCCAGGTTGCCCCTGATACAGCGGAGCCTTGCCCGCCGCGCGGACGGCCGAGCAGTTCTGATAGTAGACATCCCCGCCGGATTGCTGCG
>NZ_JBJEIH010000103.1:0-8810 GCF_051876855.1 Bifidobacterium sp. | reverse complement strand
TGTGTCTGCGCCGGTTCGGGCGCCTGCGCAGGCTGGCTGTCCGCTTGTGCAGAGGCGACCACGCCGCCGCCATCGGGCACGGTCTGCCCGGGGCAGCCGGACAATACGTTGGTCATCGCGTCTTTCTCGGCCTGCGTCACCCACAGCGCGTACTTGTGTTTCACGCCGATCTGCCGCGCGACATACTGGCAGCGGAACGACTTGTTCGACGGCAACCAGGACGCCGCGTCGGAATCGGATTTCTGCTGGTTCGCCGGGCCGTCCACCGCGAGCAGGTTGTACGGGTCGTTCGCCAGTTGCAGCCGCTGGTCAGCGTTGAGCTGCTGCGCGCCCTTCTGCCACGCGTCGGACAACGCGACAACATGGTCGATCTGCACGGCGGTTGACGTATGCTGTCCGCGCACGAAATTGATGGTTTTTCCGGTGTACGGGTCGTTGAGTGTGCCGGTCTTGACTACGCAATCATGCGTGCCGGGTTTGAAGGTCACATTCGTCATATCGCGTTTGAGGATGTCGTTGCGCGTGTCGCAGCCGTTGTGATCGACGTCCGACCAGGCGGCGCCGAACTGGGTGCGCGCGTATCCGGTTTTGGGCGCCCGGCCTTTAACCGGCAAGGTCGCCAGCATGTCGACGGCGGCGCCGGACGCGTTGGACGATTCTGAATTCGCGTCGGATTGCGCGGATGCGTCGTTTGACGGGCTTTCGCTGGATTCGGGCGTTTCACTCGGGGAGGCGGATTCGGACGGAGTCGCGCTCTTTGACGTAGACTCGCTTGACAACGCTGATGTATCGGTGCTGGATCCGCCGCAAGCGGACAACGGCAGCAACATCGTGCCGGCGAGGATTGCGGCAATCAGCGTGGTCAGCGAACGTCCCCGAGAGAACACACTGCGTGGGGTGTTGCGATTATCATCGCGGCGTGCGTGTGCATTGACGGAATTGTTCATGTGACGCTCCTTCACATTCCCTTTCTTCCCTGTGACATCGCCCGAAGGCGGCACATCATCCGAATATTCTATGTGTCTGTGCGGCGGCGTTCATGCGGCATCTCGTAAGCGTGTCATGCCAAGTGATGTCGGTGTTCTGTGGCGATTGGCGGAAAACCGCTTTTCACGTACGATTCGGCTGGTAGCATGTTCACCGCTTATGCACATGCGGTGTGGCACCATGGTGATACCAACCAGTAGTGTGTCAGCGTCGGCCGTCCATTGGGATGACAGGCGTGTCCGGGCAAGGGAATCGAAAGAGGTCGACGTGGTCGAAAAGAAAGACGATGTGCTCCATGTTGAGGGCGGCAAACCGCTCCACGGCACGATCAAGGTTCGCGGAGCCAAGAATTTCGTAAGCAAGGCCATGGTCGCCGCGCTGCTCGCGCCCGGCAAGTCCGTATTGAAGAATGTGCCGGAAATCCGCGATGTCCATGTGGTGTCCGATTTGCTACGCCTGCACGGCGTGGACGTGAATGTGGATGGCAAGAACGGCATCGTCACCATCGACGCTTCCCACGTCAAACTCGCGGATGTCGCCGATGTGGACACCCTGTCCGGTTCCTCGCGCATTCCGATCCTGTTCTCCGGCCCGCTCGTGCATCGCTTGGGTGAGGCGTTCATCCCGGCGCTCGGCGGCTGCAATATTGGCGGGCGTCCGATCAACTTCCACCTCGACACCCTGCGTAAGCTCGGCGCAGACGTCGATAAGGAACACAAGGACGGCATCCATATCACCGCTCCGAACGGCCTGCATGGCGCGAAAATCCATCTGCCGTACCCGTCGGTGGGTGCCACCGAGCAGACTTTGCTGGCGGCTGTGCTCGCCGAAGGCAAGACGGAACTGTCCGGCGCGGCCATCGAACCGGAAATCATGGATTTGGTCGCGGTTCTGCAGAAGATGGGCGCGATCATTTCCGTGGATGTGGACCGCACTTTCCGCATCGAAGGCGTGGAAAAGCTCCAAGGCTTCACCCACACCGCGCTGACCGACCGCATCGAAGCCGCTTCCTGGGCTTCGGCGGCGCTCGCCACCCGCGGTGACGTGTTCGTCAAGGGCGCCACGCAGGCCGACATGATGACTTTCCTCAACGTGTTCCGCAAGGTCGGTGGCAAATTCGACATCACCGACGAGGGCATCCGCTTCTGGCATCCGGGCGGCGATCTGCACCCGGTGGCCATCGAAACCGACGTGCACCCCGGCTTCATGACCGACTGGCAGCAGCCGCTTGTGGTCGCGCTGACCCAGGCGAAAGGCCTGTCGATTGTGCATGAGACCGTGTACGAGAACCGTTTCGGCTTCACCAAGCCGCTGGTGCAGATGGGCGCGACCATCCAGCTGTACCGTGAGTGCCTCGGCTCGCTGCCCTGCCGCTTCCAGCAGCGCAACTACAAGCATTCCGCGGTGATTTTCGGGCCGACCCCGCTGACCGGGCGTGATATCGACGTGCCGGATTTGCGTGGCGGTTTCAGCCATTTGATTGCGGCGCTCGCGGCTTCCGGTCCGTCCGACGTGCACGGGATCTCGCTGATTGATCGCGGATACGCCGACTTCCGCGGCAAGCTGCTTGCGCTTGGGGCTGATATCGACTGACGTAGGCATGGTGCTTGACGCTCGGTGCCCTGTGCTCGGCGGCTGGTCCGGTAGGTCCAGCTGGTCTGAGAAGTCTGGCGAGTCCGGACCGAGATGTTGCCGGGCTGGCTGATTCCGATGGCTATTGGTGCTGATGGTGCCGTTCTCCGATGTGGAGGGCGGCACCATGTGTTTTCGGGCGGTATCTGGCCGTGGTGTGACTGAGCAGTCGCACGGCGGGCGGGTTGAGGCGGTTGAAGGGTTGTGGTGTTTGGGTATCTCGTCGCTGTGCGACTGGTGGGTTGCATAGCGGCCAGGTTGCCATGGTTCTGGTTGCAGGCGGGACGGTATCTGGCTGTGGTGCGACTGGCGGGTTGCACGGTGGCTGGGTTGTGCGGGTTGGGGGATGGTTCCGGTGCGGTATCTTGCCGTGGTGTGACTGAGCAGTCGCACGGCGGGCGGATGACGGGAGACATCAACGAGCTGACACCTATCGTCGGCCGCGTGTCGCGATGTTAAGATGGCGCTCAGTTGAGAAATACAGCCCGGAGACGAGCGTTGTTGTTCGGTAGGATTCGGGGCGCTGAGACGAAGGGATTTGCCATGTATTGTGGGCACTGCGGATGGAAGAACACCGATGATGCCAAATTCTGCGCGTCATGTGGCGACCCTCTGCGTCAATCGGGCGCGGCGCAAGCAGCGGCGCAAATCGCGGTACAAACCCAGTCCGGTCAGGTGACGGCACCGGGAGCCCCCGCTTCGGCTCCGAATCCAGCACGTCCCGTGCGCCCCGCAGCGTCGCCATCATCCATCGAACCGGATGTCACTGCGCCGAATACCACTGTGGCTGCCACACACCAGCCCAAAGCCATCATCGCAGCGATTGTCACAGCGGTGCTTGTCGTTGCGGCGGGCGTAGCGGCAGGGCTGACATACCATGCTGAACTCTGGGGCGGCAAGACCTTGCCCGATATCGCTGCCGCCAGTGCGAAAGCTGGAAAACAATCGGAAAAGGCGAAAGCTACCGTCACCGCGGATTCCGTGGTCGCGCAGTTGAAGGCCAAAGGCATCACTTCGGCCAAGCGCCAGGAATTTTCCGGGGCCGAGAAAGGCGCCTTCCTCGGGTATAGCAACGCTAAGGCCGGGCAGCGCGTGCGGTCCGGATCCAGCGTGGTCGTACGTGAATCCGCAGGGCCTGGCGTCCCGAGCAACGTCGAACACGCGAAAGCCAGCACGGCAGTCACCACACTCAAGACCATGGGCGTGCCGGTTCACACCAAGCAGATCGCTGTGAGCTCCTCCTCAAAACTCGCCGGTGGCACGGTCGTCGCGACCTACCCGCTGGCCGGTCAAGCGGTCAGCGACACAACCACCGGCATCTACGTTGGCATCGCCGCTAAAACCGACGAGAAGACCCCGGCCATCCCCTATGACGCCATCGGCACGGATATCGACAGCGTGAAAGACACGCTCACAAAAGCCGGCGTGAACGTCACCGCCAAGCCGCATTTCTCGTCCAAGAAGAATGTCGGCAAACTGGTCTCTTCAAGCCCGGCGCCCGGCACCGTGCTGTCCTCGGGCGAAAGCGTGACGCTTTACTACGGTGTCGGCGCCAACAAAGTGCAGGAGGCGACCGTAGGGCAAAGCAACGCCCCGTATTTCTACGCTTCGGAACTCAACGACACGGTGACCGGCACGTACTGCAAGAGCACTGTGAACGATGTTGCAAAGGATTGCATCACGCTCGCGCAGGATGAAAACGGCTCGGTATACCGCGTCACGACGAAAGATACCGGCATAAGCAGTGATGAGCACAGCAACGACATACTTACCATGTGCTTCCCCTTCGCGGACGGCAACGCCGGCGACATCGGCACCTGCTCGTACGGCGGCTCACAACTGCCGGCAGGGGAGGGTGGCATGGCGAAGCGTTTGATCGCCAAGCAGTGGGGCGCCTTCGATTTCGGTGAGCTTGGCGGCTCACCCAGCTGCGGTACAGCCATGTTCGCCCCGTACGACGAAGGCTGCAACGCCAGCAAACAGGTCGTGCAAGACCAAGATATGTCCGGAGCGACCTTCGACATGCATGACTTCTACGTGTTCTTCGCTTTCGGAGCGAATCTGGATGCCATCGAGAAGAGCGGGTATTTCGACGACAGCGCGCTCGCGGCGGCGAAGAAAGGCTCGAAACCGGACACGTCCCGCCCGTTTATTCTCGCTCGTGACGCCTCGCAATACGACACCACGAGCGTCCCATACAGCAAGGCGCCGGTACCGTCCGGGCAGACGCTGGTACAGGACCCCTTCGTACCCGGAGTCGGCGAATTCTCCGCGTCCGTGAAGTTCAAGCCCGCTCCTACCGATGCGAACGCCTACTATCTCGTCGAATCCGGACAGCCCGACTGGCAAAGCCTGCCCGACTGTGACACCAATGGCGAAGTGTCCGAAGCCGCCGCGCAAGAGCAGGGATTCTGGCGTCAGGTGAAAGGGAAGTATATTTTCTCCGTTGGTGCCGGAGCATGGTCAACGATAATGACGGTTCATGCAGATGGCACATTCTCTGCCGATTATCATGATTCCGACCTTGGGGTAACCGGCGATGGATACCCGAATGGATCCCGGGCAATCGCATCCGGCACAGGTAAGTTCAACTACTCCAAGCGCAACGATGATGGCACATTCAGCATCACTTGCGATAAAAAAGCGTTCCACCAGAACGGTACTGTCGGCGATGTGACAATCAAAGATGGTGTCCGCGTGGAAACGGTTGACGGCATCTACGGGCTGACCCCGTGCAACACGTTCACCGTGTATCCGGCCGGATACACGACCAGCGCGCTGAGTGACGACGTGAAAAGCTGGATGTATGGTGTAATCGGCAATCCGCTCCCATCAACGCTAGCCGGTCCGCTCATCGTCAATGACAGCGGTACGTTCGCCTTCATCTACGACCAGAACTGATGACGGAGTGGCTATCTTCTGACAGTGTATTGAAATCTTTTTTCAACTGATTGGTTGAAAATAATGATTCAAGAATCTGCCAGATTTTTCGTTATCCCATAGGAACTGGTGAAGGACTTGCCGATATGGGTATCCGCCTGCTATCTGGCTTTGACGCTTTCCGGACTTTCCCGTCTGATCTTGAACGGCAGGCGTTCTCACGGATGGACTGCCGTGGAAAGACGCTGACGGGCAGATAATATTCCAGGTAGGTCATGCTGTACACATTGCGACTCGCTCACGGAAAATCTCACGGGAAATCTCGCACGGTCCGGCCGTGAACGGGTAAACTCCCGGATTCTCGCGGGAGTTTACCGCGGATATGCGAATCCGGCACTGTTCTCCCATGAACAGCTTGAGAGACGATTTTTCAGAACCGCGGAATTCCAACGTTCCTGTTGGGAGATTATCTGTCAGGGCACCGGATTGCGCAAAACTCCCACGTCCCGCGCGGGAGTTTAGCCGCAAATCGCATGATTCGCCGAGTTCTCCCGCAGGAACGTCCCTTTCAGTGGCGACAGGGCAATCAGATCAAACCAAGCCGGGCGAACGCATGCGCGAAACCGTCATCCTCCACACTGTCGGTGACCATGTCCGCCGCCTGCTTGATCTCCTCAATCCCGTTGCCCATCGCGACACTGGTGCCGGCCGCGAGAATCATCGCCATGTCGTTGCCGCCGTCGCCGAGCGCGATGGTGTCCTCGATACCATATCCGAGTGCGCGCGCGACCTGTGCCACGGCGGTGCCCTTGTCGGCACCTGGAATCAGCAGTTCCCCATGATTGTCCGAAATCTTGCCATACGTGCCCGGCACGGCGGTGAACCACGGGCTGAGCGCCTTGCACGTGTCTTCAAACGATGTCGGATTGCCGCGATCGGCGAAATACGAGCCTTTGCTCGCCCTGATGGATGCGCCGAGGCTCTGCCCGTGCGTGTCGAGATCCTCGATGACATGCCAGCGGGACGCGAACTGTGGATCCTTCCACGCGGAGCCCGTCGCCTGCAGATACTGCATGTACCCGCGAGACACATACATGCCGTCCGGCCCCTGCCACTGATAGTTGCGGATGTTGTGCGCCCGGAAGTACGCGGTCGCCGCGTCGATGGCCTCGGGGCTGATCAGATGCTCGAACAGTGTGCGGCCGTTGATGTCCGCCCGCGCCCCGGCGACCGAGACCACACCATCGAAACCGAGGTCGAGGATGCCCTGCTCGATTTTCATGAGCGACCTGCCAGTGCAGATGAACAGCAGATGCCCGTTGCGCTGGGCTTGCCGGCAGGCGTCGACGGCAGATTGCGGCACGTGATGGTGCTCATCGGCCAGCGTGCCATCGATATCGATGAATACGAGCTTGCTGCCGGCGGGCGCATGCTGACCGGATATGCGCGGTTCGGCAGACACCTGTCGGTCGTCCGGTGACACATTGCTGCCGTTCTTGCCGTCCATGCTGTTCGTGTCGCCTTGGCCTTCTATCCCATTCGCATCGCTGATAACGCTCATACCGCCACCGTACCGCCCGCCACGGTCAGCGTCCCGGCGATTGAACGCCGGGAATCCTCACAACGCCCGGTTTTCGATTGATGCCGACTTTCCGCTGCCGACAACCAGTCAGACCCCGAAGGATTGACGGATTTCATGCGCTCGCAGCCCTCAGCCTCCTCCACCACTGCCTTGGCCGGCGGTTGCGGCACAATGGTGGTATGACTTCGAAAGGCAAACCATCGTCGCGCAGCGCGGTCAAGCCGCTGAGCGACGAGCAGGTCGCGAAACTCGCGCAGCGCCATCATCTGGTCGATCCAACCAAGGAATACCCGACAGGCCCGCGCACCCCGAACAATGCGGAAATCAACGCGCAGAACCCGAAAGCCACCGCCCGCCTGCTCAAAGGCGTGTCCGTGGTGCTCAGCCAGCGCAGCAAAGTGTACGCGTGGGGTCTGGAGCACGTCCCCGAAACCGGCCCGTTCATCACTGCCGCTACGCACGTGACCATGTACGACGTTTTCGTCCCGATGATGAGCCTGTTCCACCTGGGCCGCCGCCCGCGGTTCATGGCCAAGGCGGAAATGGCGCATTGGCCGGTCATCGGCAAATGGTTCCAGACCGTCGGCATGCAGCCGGTCCCGCGACGTTCAGGCAAGGCGAAAGCCATCGAAGCGGAATCCATCAACATCCTCACCTCCGGCCGTCCGCTGACCATCTGGCCGGAAGGCACCCTCACCCGCGACCCGCAGAAATGGCCGATGAGCATGAAATCCGGCGTCGGATACATCGCGCTCGAAGCTTCACGCCGGCTTGGCTACCAGATTCCGCTGTACTGCTCAGTCACGTGGGGTGCGGCAAGCATCAACCAGTTCTGGCCGTGGCCGCGCAAGAACGTCGTTATGTGCTATGACGACCGGCTTGATTACGCCGATCTGCTCGCCACACAGGATTCGTGGGGCGCCGAGCCCCCTGTCGAACTCGCCCAGGCGCTCGCCGACCGTGTGCGCGCCCGGATGGAAGAGGTTATGGCCGAAATCCGCGGCGAACAACCGCCGGCCGAAGGATACTGGGATTACCGCACGATGAGCCGTAAGCCACGTCCGCAGATTTCTTTCCGACGTGAGGGTGGCGAGACGCCGTTCATCGCGGCCACGCAGAGCGACGCACCGGCTTCGGCCGCGTGATTTGGGCGTTCCCGCACGACTTTCTTCCAGTACCCTCACCCCGCCTTCGCGCGTGCATAGGCGGGGGCGAGTACCATGAAGCCCAGCACTACGGAGTCCGCCCGCAGCAGGCGGGCTCCGGCGGCGGCATCGACAACCGCCACGACCACAATCAGGCGCCGCAACACGTCTGCAAGGAGATTGACATGACAAACATCACCGTCCTGGGAGCAGGAGCATGGGGAACCGCGTTCGGCCAAGTCCTCGCCGACGCGGGCAACACCGTGACCATGTGGGCGATTGAACCGGAAATCGTCACGGACATCCATGAGCATCACCGCAACTCGTACCGCCTGCCCAGCGTCGACCAGCTGCCCGCGGCCATGGATGCCACCGGCGACCGTGCGCAGGCGGTGGCGCATGCGGATATCATCGTCGTCGCAATTGCGGCCCAGTTCGCCCGCGTCGCGCTCGCCGAATTCAAGGATCTGATCCCGTCCACCGCGCTCGTCGTCTCTCTGATGAAAGGCATCGAACGCACCACCGGCAAACGCATGGACCAGGTGGTACGCGAATCCCTGGACCTGCCCGAAGAGCGGTTTGTC
>NZ_JBJEIH010000102.1:1486-5235 GCF_051876855.1 Bifidobacterium sp. | reverse complement strand
GGGCGCGAGGTCACTCCATCCTGATAGCACACAAAATATGTGAACGGCAGAATGATGCGCAGCACCTTCGGTAATCCTGAACGGAATACCAGTAGCCATACGAAGAAGACTGCCGTCACCAGTTGAATGCTTTTTATTCCCCACTCGTATGGGACGCCGAGACGTGCGGGAATCGCGAGCAACAGCCACCACAACGGCGGGTGCCCCTCGTAATGCGGGCGTACCAACAGTAAATCATGCCATGAGCAATCACGCGCCATCAACCATGATTGCGCCTCGTCGAACCAAGGCTCATGGAAACACATCACCGTGATGACCACGGCAAGATACACCACCAATACTCCAGCATTACCAAGATTGTCCGGAACGGCAAACCATTTGCGAATGCGGTACGCTCGACGCATATCAACAGACTGTTGCGAAGCCGGTACATTCATCCCGATACTGTCACTCATGACGCTCCTTGTCCCGCGCTATATGAAATCCTTTCACCGGTTGAAGCGCCATATGCAACCACCGTGAAAGTCTACAATCGGACAGCTTGCGATATGCCACGTCAAACCATGCACTGTAATACTTATCGATAGTCATTGCAAACAGCAGCTGGCGGAGGATATCGATGATTGCGCCGAAAACGACAATGCCTAGAATACCAGCGATGAGCACGGCGATTGAAGCATGCCAAGTTCTCATCTCGCGCAACGGGAACGTCTCCGTCCACAACAGGTCGCGCATCAGAACATTTTCATGCAGTACATACACGCCAAACATGGCAGATGCCGCAGCATTGACTCCGGTAATGTGTCGATGACACCGAACAGCCAATGACACAAGACCGAATGCCACCAGCAACACAGGAAGCTTACCCTCCTCAGTCAAGAACAAATGTTCATTGTTCAGGTAACCGTGGTTACCGGTAAATCGGAATGCAATGATGCAAGAACCTATATGGATGGCAAAAATCAGGCAACCTGCAGCAACCATCAGCCAAGCCATGGAAGAAGAAATCTCACGCAAATACCAGCGGTAGTATGACAGTAGAATATACAGATACACGAAGTACACGAAACTGTATGTCGGGAACTCCCACGTAGCGTATCGTGTCAAACCATAACCGATACCCCACATCGCAAACAACAGCAACGCCAGACGAGCATGCATACCAGGGCCGATAGCGCGTAATGCTGCGGTAACGAACGGATACACCAAGAGGAACAGAATATACGCCGTCGCATACCATAAGGTATTCGAAGAAATCGGGAAAAGACTGCCGACGATATCATCAACCGTCAGTTGGGAACTTGGAATAATACCATGATATTCCAGAAATAAGATAAGGTTATACGTCAGCACTTCGAGCTCAAGATAACAAGCTTTCCTCAACGATGAACGGAACGTGGGCGCTTCACGCTCACATAAGTACCAGGCAGTAATGAGGAAGAATATGGCCACGCCTGTTTTCCCCAACGGATTCAGAGACAACGCGAAGAGATCGAATGCCGACGATCCAAGAGCAACGCTATGCTCCGCGGTCCCATTCCAGCATGAGTGATATGCAACGATCATCACCATGGCGATGATGCGCAATCCTTCAACGCCTGATTCACGACTCTTCCATCGCCGTACCACAGGACTGAACGGTGAAGAGTTACGCGATGATGAACGCGGTTGCTTCCTACTCGTTGCAGCGTGGATTTCGACATGCGTGCCGGAATGCACGGATGCCTTCGTTTGCACGTTATCTGTTGGACTCAACGCCAATTCCTCATCTCTTCTTCTCTAGATCGCTTTATGGCGGCACGCTCCACCACGTTGGAATCGTACGCCATATTGTGCCCGGTGACAGCAATCCCGACATTAGGATACAGCCCTCATTATTTCCTCACACTGTACAACATGCTGGTAACCGGCGGACGGAACCAAATCAAGACACCCCGTGTCCACGGGCATCCATACGATGACTCGAGTAATCCAATGCAGGGGAGCCTGCCGCAAGGCAAGGCTGAGAAAGGCACCGTGCCTGACCCTTAGAACCTGTTGGTTAGAACCAGCGTAGGGAGCAATGATGAGCACAGACGCATCACCAGACATCACCGGCAGCACCGGCGCAAACCAGAACGGAACACCGTTACCAGCGGAAGATTCTCAGCGTCAGCTGATCGCCAAGGCGGTGGACGAGGTGAAGAGCACCACGCCGCTCGCCCAATCGTTCACGAACTTCGTGACCATCAACCTCGTCGCCAACGCGCAGCTGGCGGCGGGCGGCACCGCGGCGATGAGCTACCTGCCGGACGATATCATCGACACCGCAGCAATCGCCAAGGCCACCTACATCAACGTCGGTACCCTGCTGCCGTTCTTCAAGGACGCGCTCGGCAATATCGCGCGGTCGTTGCAAGCGATGCAACACCCTTGGGTGCTTGACCCCGTCGCCGCCGGCATCGGGCGTACTCGTTCCGCCATTCTGTGGTCATTCCGCTCCGCTCCCCCGACCATTGTGCGGGGCAATGCATCGGAAATCATCGCGTTGGCGGGAATCTGGGATCTCAACGTCCCATCCGCAGGTTCTGATACCGGAGCCAAGGCAGGAACCACCCGACCGGCAGGCGTCGAAGCCGTCGATGACGTGGACAGCGCCACAAACGCCGCAATCGTGATGGCGCGATATTTGCGCAACTACGCGCCAAACCACCGTGCCGCGGTCGCCGTGTCCGGCGCCACCGACCTTGTCACCGACGGAGACAAGGTGTACCGGTTATCCGGCGGCAGTCCAATGATGACGAAAATCACCGGTGCCGGATGCTCGCTCGGCGGGGTCACCGCCACCTATCTCGCCGTAGCCGATCCGCTTACCGCCGCGCTAGCTGCGAGCGCACTGTACAACCGCGCCTCCGAACAAGCTGCGGAAGACTGCACCGGACCGGGAAGTTTCCAAACCCGATTCCTTGACGCGCTGTGGAACACCACCGCTGAAGACATCGCAGCATCACCAATCGCTGTGTCGCAAGTCACTGAGTCGCAAAACAGCGTATCCCCAGACACCGCGGGCACGGCCTGACAAGTCGCAATTGAACCGCGCCGAACATGTAGACGTTGCTCCATCGTCAAGAGACATACCCGACATGCCTCTCAGCACCGACGCGGCGATATCAGCGATTTGCTCATTTACGCAAACGTAATCATGCAACTGCAATATTTCTGCGGAATATCTCTGATATTGAGCGAATGAATCGTTTGCATAACATCAATACATTCGGCAGTACGCCGCACACGACATTCCGGAACCAAGGGCCGTCTACCGGCCCATCAACAGAAAGAAACACCATGGCCAACCCATTCAACCCATTCAACCCATACCCCTACGCCTCCATGCGCGACACCTTCGACTTGACCGCCTACTGCATCCTTGGGTCTCAGGACACCAAAGGACGCCCGGTCGGCGATATCGTCGACGACGCACTGCAAGGCGGCGCCACCTTCATCCAGCTGCGCGACAAAACCGCGGACGCCAAGCAGCTCACCGAAACCGCACGGGACATCGCGCAAATCATCGAAGACAACGGCAAGTCCGACACGGTCGCCTTCGTTATCGACGACCGTGTGGACGTCGTCTGGCAGTGCCGCAACCTGGGTATCAAGGTCGACGGCGTGCATATCGGGCAGGACGACATGGACCCGCGCGAGGCGCGACAGCTGCTCGGCGACGACGCCATCATCGGCCTGAGCGCGGAAACCGAAAGCCTCGTCAA
>NZ_JBJEIH010000102.1:0-1386 GCF_051876855.1 Bifidobacterium sp. | reverse complement strand
GCCGGCTGGTTCGTGGTGTCGGCGATCGCAGGGGCGGACGATCCGAAAGCCACCACACAAGCCATGGTGGATGCGTGGCGGAGTGTTCGCGGGAGCGGCCATCACGGGTATGCTGCGCGCACGGTCTCGCATGCCCCGGCGGCGGGGACATCATCTGTGGGGGACGCCAATGAGGTGGCGGGCGGCAGCGAGTCCGCCACCTCACTCAACCGTTTGCAATCCGTCCAGCCCGGCGGCTTCACCAACGCGAAAGCCGCCAAGGAAGCCGCACGACTGGCCAAACAGCAGCGCGTGGACATCGCCGCACGCGGCTGTACGCAACGCGATAAAGCGCATATCCGCAAAACCGAGCGCATCCATTTCGAAAACGAATCCGGCAGCTACAATCTCGACGTGCCGTACACCGAAATCAAACTCTCTGACACGCCCGGCGTCGGCCCGAACCCGCCGTTCCACGACTACAACACGGAAGGCCCGTCCTGCGATCCGAAGGAAGGACTCGCCCCGCTGCGTCTCGACTGGATTCGTGACCGCGCAGACGTGACCGAATATCAGGGCCGCGAACGCAACCTCGCCGACGACGGCAAGCGAGCGGTCCAGCGCGGCAAGGCAACCAAGGAATGGCGCGGACGCAAACACAATCCGCTCAAGGCCTCGGGGCATCCAGTCACGCAGATGTGGTATGCGCGGCACAACATCATCACGCCGGAAATGCGGTTCGTCGCCGCCCGCGAGCATTGCGACACCGAGCTGGTCCGTTCCGAACTCGCCGCAGGCCGTGCGGTCATGCCGTGCAATATCAACCATCCTGAAGCCGAGCCGATGATTATCGGATCGAAGTTCCTCACCAAGCTCAACGCGAATATGGGCAATTCCGCGGTGTCTTCGTCGATTGACGAGGAGGTCGACAAGCTCACGTGGGCGACCAAGTGGGGCGCGGACACCGTGATGGACCTGTCCACCGGCAACGACATCCACACCACGCGCGAGTGGATCCTACGCAACTCCCCCGTCCCGATCGGCACCGTGCCGATGTACCAGGCGCTGGAAAAAGTCGAGGATGACGCGACCAAGCTCAGCTGGGAACTGTTCCGCGACACCGTGATCGAGCAGTGCGAGCAGGGCGTCGACTACATGACCATCCACGCTGGCGTGTTGCTGCGCTACGTGCCACTGACCGCGAACCGCGTGACCGGCATCGTCTCACGCGGCGGCTCAATCATGGCGCAATGGTGCATGCAGCATGAGCAGGAAAGCTTCCTGTACACGCATTTCGACGAATTATGCGATATCTTCGCGAAATACGACGTGGCCTTCTCACTCGGTGACGGACTGCGGCCCGGCAGCCTCGCGGACGCGAACGACGCCGCCCAGATTGCCGAACTC
>NZ_JBJEIH010000101.1:0-5263 GCF_051876855.1 Bifidobacterium sp. | reverse complement strand
CTCATTCCCCGGTCGCGGCGCGCTGCTCGAGGAACTCCTCGCCGGCCAACGACCGGACCGCTGCGTCCCTCACGGTGGACGCGAAGATGCCGGGCTTGGCGAACACCATGATTTCGCCCTCGACACCATACGGGGAGAAGCCGGTGAACTTGACAAGCGGCGGGTTCCCGTCCGCCGCATATTCCGCCGTCGCCTTGCCGACCGTGGCAATCATCCGCATGGAGGCGGCATCGAGGTCGGTTCCTGATTTCAGTGTGAACGGCACGGTGACGCACCCTTCGCTCGCTTCGGTCACGCGCTCGAGTGACGAGGTGTTCAGCACGGAATTCGGGATGACGATTTCATCGCCGCTGCGGGCTTTGACGACCGTGTGCCGCCAAGTGATGTCTTTGACCACGCCGGTTGTGCCGGCTACGGTAACCAGGTCGCCGGGCTGGATCACTTTGCCCAACATCAGTCCGAATCCGCCGATGACATTCGCGATGGTGTCTTTCATGCCGAGGGAGATCGCGACGCCTCCAACACCAAGCGCGGTGATCAGCGTGGTCGGATTGATGCCGAACACCGGTTGCAGCACGATGGTCACGGCGACCACCCAAATCAGGACGCGCGCCAGATTGATGAAGATCGAGGCGCTCGGCACTTGCGAGCGGTCAAGCAGCGTACGCAACCCCCGGCTGACGAGTTTTGAGATGATGACCGCGGCGACGATGACGGTCGCCAGCCAGATGAGTTTGCCTGCGTTGGCGCTTAGCCACGCGATGATATATTCGACGATGCTCATGTTCCCTCGATTCCCGGGTTGCCAACGCCGGTGCAGTGCCGATACCGCAGTGCCGATACCGCATTCGGATACCGCATTCAGATACCGTATAGATCCGGCAGAACCAATCCGGCAGATCAGATTCGTTCCCGTTCCAGTATCTTGTATCTTGCGCCATCGCGTCGCGACTGTGCGCCCGTTCGTGGCCGATTCGCACAGAATCAACGAATTGCCGCAATCGTGTTGCGGGCACGGCTCGCAAACTGGAAGAATCGCCGCCATGCCCTGTCCCAGTGTCGAACGGTTCTCGATTACGATGATGGTATGGGCAACATCGTCGATTATGTGCGCACCGATTTCCGTACCTTTGCCGAGCATCCGTTCTCCGCTGTTGATTCCTTGGTGCTCAGCGAGCTGTCATATATCCGTTTGCCGCTGGTGGTTCCGGTGTTCGGGGCGGCGCGCTCGATTGACACCATCCCGTTGACAGGATTGTTGCGGGCAGAGGATTTTCCGATGATGTTCGCTGCCGACTCCCAGCAGGTCAACAGCACTCGTCTTGATTTGCTGGTTGCCGTCGCTGAAAGCCCGAGATTCCGCGGCTTGCGTGTGGGCGAGTACATCCAGCGCGACGATGCCGACCGTGAGCAGCAGTTCGCCGCGATGACCTTCGATCTTGGTGATTGCACCGGAATCCGTGGGTCTTTCGGCCCGGGCGGTCTGTTGTATGTCGCCTTCCGCGGCACAGACGGCACGCTGCTCGGTTGGAAAGAGGACTTCAATATGGCGTTCCGCTGCCCAGTCCCGTCGCAGGAGTCGGCGGCGAAGTATCTTTCTTCGATTCTTGACCGATCGGCGGGCGTGCCCGGCGGCGATGCCCCCGCCGTGATGGTAGGCGGACATTCGAAGGGTGGTAATATGGCGGTGTACGCGTCGGTTCGTATGGCTGCGCGCGATTTGGACGCCATGCAGTGGCTCGCGGATGAATCCGGCGAATCGCAGTTGCCGATGATTGAGGCAACGTCAATGGTAGGCCGTCGGACATCTGACAAGCCGTCGCACACCAGCGGCGCCAACACCGGTGACGTCGGCAATATCAGCCAAGACAGCCGAGGCGGCCAAAGCAACCAAGACGATCAAAACAGCGAGAGCCTCCCAACTGACAGCACCACCCAACACGTTCAACCCGCCCAACGCAACCGGTACGCAGCGCGTATTCGCCGGGTGTTCTCCCATGACGGCCCGGGATTCCCCAAGCGGCTCGAATCCGCGGCGTTCGATGCGGTGGCGTCGCGCGTGGACAAAACCGTCCCGCAGTCATCGGTCGTCGGCATGCTGATGGATGATGGTTTGCCACACCGGGTCATCGAAGCCGATGCCGTCGGTATCATGCAGCATCTGGGCATGTCGTGGCAGGTGGAGGATGGCGAGTTCGTCGCAGCGCCTGGATTGTCGGCAACTGCGATGTTCGCCGGCAGCACAGTCAACGCGTGGATGCTCGGTATCGACCCGGCTGACCGTCGGAAGGTGATCGACGAGCTGTATGTGATTTTCTCGACTCCCGGCTACCGCAGTTTCGGCGAGCTGGCAGAGCATTGGACGACAGCGCTCCCGGTGATTATCGATGCCGCGCGCAAGACGGACCGTGAAACGCGTCGGCTGGTCGCCGGTGTGCTTGCTGCGTTGCCGGCGACGGCTTGGCGTAACTTGCCGCAGGTGCCGCAGCTGGTGATTGATTCGCTGCGTTGACGGTTCGTGATAACGAAACGTTCGTCGCACCGGCAGCCGAGTCTTGACAGCCGAGTCCAAGTAGCCAAGTCCTGGCAGTCAGGCCTCGCTGGCCCTGTGAACCGCCGACTATTGGATGCGTGGCGCGGCGGACGGGTTGAACACCCGCTTCCAATAGCCGAGCATGTCGGTTTTCGACAGGCTCAGATACATGCTCATCGCCAAGGCGGCGGTATCGTCGTTGAGCAGGTCTTCCGGCTTGATACGGCCCGACAGTTCCGGCCAGCGCCGCAGAACGCCGAACATGCCGCCGATGGCGAAGTCCAGCATGAGGTCGGTTTTCAAATCCAGCTGCTGCGGGTCGATTTGCAGGATGCTCATCAGGTTGAGCCGTGAGAAATCCCGCAGGGATGCGAGCAGTTCCGCCGAACCGTGAGGCCCGGTGACCAGGGACAGCCGGTCAAGCCGCTCGCGTTGCTCCGGTGATTGCAGAACATTGGCGACATTCGTGCGCCAGGCTGTTTCCGGGTCGGTGTCTGATTGCGGTAGCGAAACCGGGGTGTTCTCCACCATGTGCAAGATTGCGGCGTCGGCAAGTTCGGGCAGGCCGCTGAAATGGTAGTAGAAGGAGTTGCGGTTGACGTCGGCTTCACGCACGATGTCGGTCACGGTGATCTTCCGGTATTCGTGTGATGCGAGGAGGTCCCAGAACGCGTTCTCCATGCGCTCCTTGGCGGGAAGGATTTCCGAGTCTCGGCGTGGCCTTGCCATACGTGCCTGCTCCTTTTCTTGGGGTCGTGGCGTCTGCTGTGCCACAGGTCACCATTGTCGCATTATTGATTGACGTTGCTGAAGAGGAGTGAGAGAGGGGGTATCGGTCGTGACGTACTTGGAACTACGGGTGTGTAGGTTGCGAACGTATGCAAATCGCTGAATTTTCTGTGTCATTCGTCAATCGTTGCACTTGAATATGGTGCATTGATGTTTACGTAAACAATCGTTTGCATACGCGAGTTGTCGATATTTGAGCGTCCAACTTCATGATATACTCAGTTTTATATTGAGAACAACGGGGGAATCAACGGGGGTTCCAAGAACAGCTCCTGTTCCCGTTGCGAAATCGTTTGCATGGCGAGACATCGGTGTGTGGGCGAGACAGAGGAGAAGAGCAATGGTCGCAGTGCATGGTGATCGTATATCTATCCACTCCGCATGGAGGGCAGCAGTGGCGGCACTGGTCGCCTTGGCCACGCTGTTTGCCTGCGCGGTTGTGTCGGCGCCGCAGGCGTACGCGGTTGAGCGCGACCTGTCGCAGTATATCGACAAAGACAACACCGTGGTCTCGGTCAGCAAGGACAACGGCAGCACATGGGTGCCTTACTCCGAGGACATGTCGGTCAGTTACAACGACAAGATCAGGGTCTCCTTGCACTGGAAGTTCCCGAACACCATTAGGGTCAAGTCAGGAGACACCTTCACATACAAGCTTCCGCATGGTCTCAAGCTCAATGAAGGTAAGAAGTACGACCTGTACAACAACGGTGCCGTAGACGGTAACTTCGTCATCAACGGCGACACCTTGACGGTGACATATACCAAGGATGAAGGGCAGGACGTAAGCGGTTTCGCCACGGTTGACGCCAATATCGACCAGTCCGCCGATCCCGATGGCACGGGCGGCAAGAAAAGCTTCGAGTTCCCCGGGTATGGGACGCTCACCTTCAACCTGCCGGCGACCGCGAGTGTATCAGCATCGAAGTCAAACGCGAAAACCGTTCCGGGCAATCCGGACAAATTCGATTTCATCGTTACGGTCACGTCCAAAGGCAAGACCAGCGGCGTGACCCTGAATGATTCGATGGGTGAGCTGCTCACCATCGACGAGACGACGCCGGTTATGGTGTATACGGACGCGAACTGCACCCAGCCATATACGGGGAAGGTCACCGTCACCGGTAACACCGCGGGCAGCCGCGCGTTCACCACGGTCATCGATAATATGAACAACGGACAGACGCTGTATGTCAAGTACCGTGTGAACGCCGACCGTGACAAAATCTATGATTCGACGACATCCGACAGCAACGACACTGCCGGCAAGCGCACCAACACCGTGTCCTACTCCTGGAACGGAAACACCAATAAGCAGACGACCTCGAACAAGATTGACATCAACAACACGTGGAGTGTCGACAAAACAGGGAATTACGACAAGTCATCGAAGACCGTGACATGGACGGTCGTACTGCGACCGGGCGATTCCGGTGATATCTCCGGTGCAAAACTCAAGGATGCGCTTGGCAAGGGGCTTGAGTCTCCAAGCGGCAACATCACCATGGACTACTACGACGAGGAATGGTGGAACAATCCGGACCAGCACAAGGGCTCGGTGAGCGTCCCCTGGAGTCAGGTTGCCGATGGAAGTTATACGGTCCCGTCCAGCGCGGCGGGGCATAAGCGGTATGTGCTCACCTACACCACCAAGGTCGACAACCCGCCATCGGACGATCAGGACGCGAAAACATACGATAACACGTTCACCATCACTCCCGCGCACCCGGCAAACTCGAATGGGCAGTCCGCAACTGGTAACGTGACCATCGGCAATACGCAGCCGAAGGCGACGGTGTCAAAGCAATTCTCGAGTGCCTCTGCTCAGGCCGACGGCCACACCAAGCTCACGTGGAAGACCACAGTCACCGCCAACCGCGATCTTACGAACCCGCAATTCGTCGATGTGCTCTCGGCCAATTCAAACACCGGAACACACAG
>NZ_JBJEIH010000100.1:0-5277 GCF_051876855.1 Bifidobacterium sp. | reverse complement strand
CCCACAATCTCCGACCCATCCCACAAGCCACGCATACCACGACATACACAACCCACCCGATCGCCATCCCTCCCCCACAATCTCCGACCCATCCCACAAGCCACGCATACCACGACATACACAACCCAACAGATATCTCCTGATTCCCCTGCCTTTCACTATCTATAGACAAGCCACGTATGTCCGGACATACGGCTGTCGACAGAAGCCAACCGGGAATCGCCTCCGCAACAATTACTCATCGTTCGGCGTATCCCGGCGGATACACAACCCCACACTTTGCGCGGTTCAACGCACAGGAGTGCGACGCGGATCAGACAACTGGCGAAGCGTCAACGTCTTCCCCGTTCGCACCCGGCGACCCAGCTGACGTTCCAACCGGTCGACGACACTCGCCGCCAACTTCGCGCGAGACTGTTCACTGCACAAGTCAGCACTGGTTACTGCGACGTGCACCCAATGCGCGTCACCAATCGTCTTCAGCCGGCGCTGATCGCGATCCCACTGCCAAGCATGCTGACGCCCGTCATACTCGATTGCCACGCAGGCTTGTGGATACGCCAAATCCAAGAACAACCGTTCGCCACGGCCGCTGGCCCCGTCCGGCAATTCCAGACAATAGTTGACCTGCGGGCATGGCAATCCATGTTGCATAAGCGCCAGCCGTAGAAGGGTTTCGGGGAAGGAATCAGTATTCTCGTGCATCAGCTTCAGCGCACGCGTACATGTTTGGAATCGATTACGATTCCGCAAGCCCGTCATCCGAAGAAAATCCGTGACAGCTGATTCCAGCTGCCCGATGGAATAGTATTTCTGCTCAGCATCACGGCGGATGAGCGCATCACCGAGCAATATCATCTCCCGCAACCCCACCTTGCCGGCATACATGATCCATGTCATGCCCGGCGTCACACATGCAATGCCATCCACGGTCAGCGTCGGCAATTCATACGGCCAGACAATCGACCGAACGCCATGAAGCTGCGGTCTGCTGGGACAATCAGGAGCGACCACAGTCAAATCGTCAACATCAATCTCTGCGGGGACTTCCACGCACATCAATTTCAGCGCCGTCTCCAAGCCGAATACCAGGTGTTTACTGCTGCGTGACTGGGCTTCACGGCAGCGTTGCAACGTTACCGCACGGACGCGTATCAGTCTGGCACGCGTGGATTCAAAGAATTCCCCCGAACCGAGATTGCGGGAGCGTTCAACGAGTTTTGAGCATTGTCGTATATCTGTCATGATTCGACCGTATATGAACAGATGCCGTCGCGCATCATGAACCAGAACATGTGGATAAAAGTTGAACCAAGCTTTATTGCGCAAAAGCCGGTGCGTCTCACACCACGGAATCCGCTGACGAATCTTGCAATCAGTCAGGTGGCCACACGGGGCAAAAGAACAACGAGCTCGAGCTCCTTATGCTCAACCAAGGCAGCATGCATGTGCAGCCATGCGCGATCCTCAAAACAATCAGGCAAGCACACCATAATCTCCAGCAACCGATCAACGGCGTATCCCAAGGTGTACGTGTCGCAACAGATGCCCGCATTCGCTCGCGCAATCACAGCGCAACCACAAAATCACGCGCGTCCGCGCATACGCGACGCAACAGATGACGCTTCTTCCCTTGCCGCTAATGCAATACATAGCAGTCTGCGCATACCCGGGCATACGCAGCCCAGCAAACGTACCCGTCAACGCAGCCAGACTTGGCGACAATCGGCTATCGCGTATGCCAAGACATACGCAACATGACAGACAACCCGTCCCACCCGCATCGCCACAACACAACCCGACCACCACGCATGCCCCGGCATACACAACACAGCAGACGACCCACCCGCTCGCACAATCACGGCACAACCCGACCACCCTCGTATGTCCCGACATACGCAACATGACAGACCCATCAAGTTCCACGGGCACTATCTCGAAAAATAGAAGCAACGCATATCGGTGCATACGTAACGCTACAGATGCCCCACCGTCACGAACAATCACAGCAGCAACCGGCGATCACGCATGTCGTGACATACGCACAGCGCAACCGACGCCTACAACACCGACCCCAGCACTCACAACTCGCGCAGAATCACGTATGCCATCACATACGCGAAGCAACAGACACCACAGCGCCAGAGCAAAGTTGTCGCTACGATAATCTTTCCTTGCGCACCCGTTCAACGCGCACCCAACCCCGGCAATCCCTAAGCGCCCCGCGACACGCCGACGCCCTCACTTGCCGATTTGTGTTAACCGAGTTAAACTTTTAATCAAGTTCAGATTCAAAGACGAACCGTCCGCCCACCAGCGGAGCAGGGAGAACAGACGCAAGGAGGTGCCATGAACACAGAGTCCGCCGCCCCAGCAACCAGGTCCACCGTATCGGAGACCAATCGTTCGCGCGTGCTGCATTACCTGTACACCCACGGCATCAGCTCCCGCGCCAGCATCGCCCAAGCGCTCGGCCTGTCCGCGGCGGCAATCACGAAAATCACCGCGCGCCTGATCGACGCCGGCATCATCCACGAAGTCGGTGGCATTGAAGGTCGCAAAAACCGCCGGTCCATCGGACTGGAGCTCGACCCACGCCAATTCCATTTCATCGGCGTCAAGTTCGCCCGCAGCCTCGTCGAGATCGGCGTATTCGACCTCAAAGGCGAGACATCAAGCCTCACCGACTTGCCGCCCGTCCAGAACGACACGATTCCCGACACAATCCGCAGCATCCACAAGACCATCAACGCCTTGCTTGACAGCGATTCCTCAATCGTCGCCATCGGTATGGCGGTCCCCGGCCCTTACCTGCGCAACGAAGGCAGAACCGCCGTCGTTTCCTCAATGCAGGGTTGGCGCACATTCAATTTCCTTGACGAATTCTCGGACGCATTCCGCGTGCCCGTGTTCGTCGAGCAGGACGCCCGCGCCGGCGTGCTCGCCCAGTACCTGCTTGACCCAACGAGCAGCACCTGCCAAAACCTCGCCTACTATCTGCTGGGTGAAGGCGTCGGTCTCGGCGTGATTGACGACGGCCGGCTCGTCAACGGAGCCCAAGGCGGCGCCGCCGAAATCGGCCACGTCAGCATCGACGTCAACGGCCTGCCCTGCGATTGCGGCAACCGCGGATGCCTCGAGCGCTACTGCTCCGCCGTTGCCATCCACCGACGGCTCAGCGAAACCGGCATCGTCGCCAACAGCGACACCATGACGCACAAGCAAGCCTGCCACGCGCTGTTCGAACAGGCCGCGCAAGGCGATCGCGCGGCGCAGCGTCTCGTCCATGAGATTGGCAGGTACGTCGGCTACGGCTGCGTGACCATTTTCAACACGTTCAACCCCGAGCACATCGTCTTGGGCGACATCGTCGCAGAAGGCGGCCAACCGCTGCTGGACGCGGTGCACGAGGTAGTCGATGAGCGCGTCATTCCCGAACTCAACAAGGCAACCACCATCTGCCTGTCCAGACTTCCCGCGGATGCTGCCGTCATCGGCGCAGCCGCGGTCGCAGTGACCCAGTTCCTTGAACATCCATCAAGGTTCTTCGCCATCACCTAGACCCCGCCTAGGAACCCAATAACTGTCCAGATTTCCCAATCGGAAAAAAGAACAAACCAACCAACAACCAAAATATTGAAAGGAACCATCATGGCACAGCCAATCGTTCTCTCACTCGGTGAACTTCTGTGGGATATGCTCCCGGGAGGCAAGCGCGCAGGCGGCGCCCCGGTCAACTTCATCTACCACGCCATGCACAACGGCGCGGACGGCTACGCGATCAGCGCGGTCGGCGAAGACGATCTCGGCGACGAACTGATCAAGGTCACCAAGGACGCCGGTATCAACGCAATCATCCAGCGCAACGCTTGGCCGACCGGCACCGTGGATGTCGCCCTGAAGAACGGCATCCCGGAGTACACGATCGTCCGCGGCGTGGCTTGGGACCACATCCTGTACACCCGCGAGCTGATCAATCAGGTCGAGAAGGCCGACTGCGTGTGCTTTGGCACGCTCGGCCTGCGCTCCCCCGAATCGCATGACACCATCGTCGAGCTGCTCAAGCATACGAAGCCCGGCGCCATGAAGTTCTTCGACATCAACATCCGCGGCGACCACTACTCCAAGGAGCTGATCGAGGAGCTGCTCGGCTACGCGACCGTGTTCAAGCTCAACGATGCGGAACTCCTGCTGCTGCGCGATATGTTCGGCATCCGCGGCACTTCCGACGACGAGGCCTGCCGCTGGTTCCTCACCCAGTACGGTCTGGATTACATCATCCTGACCGGCGGATCGACCTTCAGCACGATCATTTCCAAGACCGGCGACAGCTCCACCCTGTCCACCCCGCATGTCGAGGTTGCGGACACGGTCGGCGCCGGCGACTCCTTCTCCGGCACTTTCGCGGCGAAGATTCTCACCGGTGCAAGCCTTGAGGAAGCCCACCGCACCGCTGTGAACACCGCCGCCTTCGTGTGCACGAACGATGGCGCATGGCCTGAGTATCCGGAGCACATTCCGGATTATCTCGCCGAAGCCGGTCTGTGATATTGCGGGGTTCGCGGGATTCCCTGCATTGCATGAGCCCCGCGGACCTCGTCCATGACACGCGGCTGGATTTCCGCGGATGTGTAGATTCCGTGAACTCCAGCCGCGCCAATATTTGGCCCCATTGCATAACCGCGTGATTTCGCGCGGTTCCACGTCTCGAACTCCCCTCTTTCCCCGGTTTTCCGTAATTTCGCAACCCACCCAAACCGCAAACCGGGAAATCAGAATATTAGACAAACCGGACGAGCGCAGACGTTTTTCTCTCCCTAATTTCGCTCCAACGCTCACTTTCGCACATCACAAAGTGACCGTAACCCCGCCGATATCGGCGTCTATAGATATCATCAAGAACCATCACAACTCGCATCGCGCATAAGGGGAAATCATGAGCAACACCACCGCGACAGCGAAGAAAACCACAGTCAGGGCGCTTATCCCTGTCATGGCCGCGTTCTTCGTCATGGGCTTCGTCGACCTGGTCGGCACAGCCACCAACTACGTCAAGCCGGAATTCAATCTTTCCGACTCTCAAGTGAACCTGTTCACCTCCATGGTGTTTTTCTGGTTCCTGATCTTCTCTGTTCCCACCGGCGTACTGATGAACAAAATCGGCCGCCGCAAAACCGTTCTGATTTCACTGATCGTCACCGCCGTGGCCATGCTGCTGCCGGTCGTCGCCTACACTGCGGCCGCCGGCACCCCGCGACTGGTGCTGATGATCGTCTC
>NZ_JBJEIH010000099.1:135-26710 GCF_051876855.1 Bifidobacterium sp. | reverse complement strand
TCCGCGTTCGGCAACACCCACAACCCGTGGGATGCGACCCGCGTTCCGGGCGGTTCCGGCGGCGGCTCCGCGTCCGCGGTCGGCTCCTATGAAGCGCCGCTCGCCCTCGGCACTGATACCGGCGGTTCCATCCGCCAGCCGGGCGCATTCACCGGAACCGTGGGCGTCAAGCCCACCTACGGCGGTGTGAGCCGCTACGGCGCCATCGCCATGGCGTCCTCGCTCGACCAGATCGGCCCGTGCGGCCGTACCGTGCTGGACACCGCGCTGCTGCACGAGGTCATCGGTGGCAATGACCGCCGTGATTCCACGTCCATCCCTGCTCCGGTCCCGCCGGTCGCAGCGGCCGCCCGCGAAGGCCTGAAGCGTGACCTGAAGGGCGTGCGCGTCGGCCTGATCAAGGAAATCGGTGGCGAAGGCTTTGAAGCCGGTGTTGCCGCCCGATTCAACGAAGCGGTCAAGCTGCTGGAATCCATGGGCGCAGAAGTCAAGGAAGTCAGTCTCCCGCATCTGCCGTATTCGCTGGGCGCGTACTACATCATCATGCCGTCCGAAGTCAGCTCCAACCTGGCCCGCTACGATGGCATGCGTTACGGTCTGCGCGTCATGCCGCCCGCCGGTGTGCCGCAGACCTCCGCCAACATGATGGCCTACACGCGTGAAGCCGGGTTCGGCGACGAGGTCAAGCGCCGTATCATCCTCGGCACGTATGCGCTGTCCGCCGGATATTACGACGCCTGGTACGGTTCCGCGCAGAAGGTGCGCACCCTGGTGATCGACGACTTCAACAAGGCCTTCGAACAGGTTGACGTGCTCGTGTCCCCGACCGCTCCGAGCACCGCGTTCCACTTCGGCGAGAAGACCAGCGACCCGCTGTCCATGTACCTGGGCGATGTGGCGACCATCCCTGCGAACATGGCCGGCGTGCCTGCCATGTCCATCCCGTGCGGCCTGTCGGACAACGGCATGCCGGTCGGCTT
This sequence comes from Bifidobacterium sp., assembly GCF_051876855.1. GTDB lineage: Bacteria > Actinomycetota > Actinomycetes > Actinomycetales > Bifidobacteriaceae > Bifidobacterium. Next base: position 25,730 of record NZ_JBJEIH010000099.1, on the reverse strand, counting down.
CCAGTTCTTCGCGCCGCAGCGTCACGACGAGGCCATGTACAAGCCCGCCGCCGCATTGGAAGCGGCTTTGGAAGAGCAGTGGGGCGGCAATATCCTCACGAAGATGGCCACGCCGTGGCTGAACGCCTGAAACCGGAGGACGAAGACAAATGGCTGAAAAACTGATGAAATTCTCTGAAGCCGTCAAGCGGTTCGACCCGGTGATCGGCTTGGAGACCCACGTCGAGCTGTGCACGAACACCAAGCTGTTCTGCCCGGCACACATCGAGTTCGGCGGCGAACCGAACACCCAGCTGACCCCGGTGAGCCTCGGCCTGCCGGGAAGCCTGCCGGTGATCAACGAGACCGCCGTCGATTTCGCCATCAAGCTGGGCCTCGCCCTGCACTGCGAAATCGCCGAATGGAGCCAGTTCGCCCGCAAGAACTACTTCTACCCGGATATGCCGCGCGACTATCAGATCTCGCAGTATGACAAGCCGACCAACGGCAACGGCTACCTGGATGTTGAACTGGACGACGGCTCGATTTTCCGCGTGCCGATCGAACGCGCGCACATCGAGGACGACGCCGGCAAGAACACCCACGTGGGTGGTGCCGACGGCCGTATCGAAGGCGCCGACCATTCGCTCGTCGACTACAACCGCGCCGGCGTCCCGCTTATCGAGATCGTCACCAAGCCGATCGAGGGTGCGGGTGAGCGCGCCGCGGAAATCGCAGGAGCCTACATGCGTACGCTGCGCGATATCGTGCGCGCGCTGGGTATTTCCCACGCCCGCATGGAGCAGGGCAATATGCGTGCCGACGTCAACGTGTCGCTGCGCAACAAGCCCACCGACCCGTTGGGTACGCGTTCGGAAACGAAGAACGTGAATTCCTTCCGTGGCATCGAGAAGACCATCGTCTACGAAATCCGCCGTCAAGCCGCGCTGCTCAGCGACGGCGGTGAGGTGCTGCAGGAGACCCGCCACTGGGATGAGGCTTCGCAGACCACCGCCGGCGGCCGTCTCAAGACAGACGCCGACGATTACCGCTACTTCCCGGATCCTGACCTGGTGATGCTGCACATCACCAAGGAGCATATCGATCGCATCGCCAAGGATATGCCGGAGATGCCGCGTGAACGCCGCAACCGCCTGCAGGGCGAGTGGAAGTTCTCCGATCTCGAGATGCGTGACGTCATCAACGCCGACGCGCTCGACCTGATCGAGGACACCGTCAAGGCCGGCGCAACCGCTTCCGGTGCGAAGAAGTGGTGGCTCGGCGAGCTGTCGCGTGAAGCGAACGCCAAGGGCGTTTCGCTCGAGGAACTGCCGATCACCCCGGCCGATGTCGCCGAAGTCGAGAAGCTCATCGCTTCCGGCAAGCTCAACGACAAGCTCGCGAAGAAGACCGTCTCCGGCGTGCTCGCCGGCGAAGGCACCCCGGACGAGGTCGTCAAGAAGCACGGCTATGAGGTCGTCCAGGACACGGGCGCGCTCGAAGCCGCGGTGGACAAGGCGCTCGCCGACAACCCCGACATCGTCGAGAAGCTCAAGAGCGGCAACATGAAGCCGATGGGAGCGATCATCGGTGCCGTGATGCGCGCGACCAAGGGCCAGGCTGACGCTAAGGCGGTCAGCGGATTGGTCATGAAGAAGCTGCACTGAGCGAATCGGGCAGACTGATTGCGTTGAGTGCGCTGAGTGGCTGCGCTCAATGAGTGCAGCCGTCCGGCATCACCAACGACAGCCCCACAGAGCCAACGCCCTGTGGGGCTGTCTCATTCCTAAGTCCCCTGTTTCTGCCGACGCTGGCGGGTGGCCGAGTGTCGGTAGAGGGTTTTGCCGACGCTGATGGGTTTCTCACCGTCGGTAGAAGGTTGTGGTTCTGTTTCTGCCGACACTGACGGGCCGCTCACCGTCGGCAGAAGGTGGGAGGGGCGTTGGGGCGCGTATTCGGATGTTCCGTACAGGTCTGTGCGAAATCCTGCAACTTGTTACCCGACTCGGTAGAATAGGACCGTATTGGTAACGCTTATGAGGATGAAAGCGAATGTCTGAACAAACACAGTCAGTGGCGGACAGCACAGTAGACGGCACGGTCAGCAGTGCAGTCAATAGTGCGGTCAGCGGCGAAGATCGCCGCGAACTGCCCGCCCGCATCACCATTCCCGAAATTCGCGGGGAGATGGTTCATCTGCGTCCGGCGAACATCGAGGATTTGGGGCGTCTCGATCAGCTTGACGCGTTTTACAATGCATCCGGAATTACCGGAAAGGACCGCGAATCCGAACGCGCGGCGGTCAACGCGTGGGTGCGTCGTTCCGTCGCATGGGCCGAGGGCCGCGCGTCCGTGGACTCAGGGGTTGCAGATCCCGAATCGCGTCCCACCATCGCATGGGCGATTCTGACCGATGCCGATCGTGACGGCGATGGCATCGTTGACGCACAGGCGACGGACAACGTCATCGGCATGATCTTCCTCATCGATATCGATGGATGGTCGCGTTCCGCCAGAATCCAGGTCGTGCTCGGCAAGGATTACCGTGGCCGCGGCTATTCGCGCGACGCGATGCCTCGTGTCATGACCTTCGGTTTCGCTCCGAGGCCTGCCGGCCTTGGTATGCACCGCATCTGGGTCGCTGTGCCGGAGAAGAACACGCGTTCGCTGTCCGTGTACCAGTCCCTCGGCTTCATTCCCTCGGGCACGTCGCGTGACGCGCTGTGGGACGCGGAGAACAACAAGTATCAGGATCTGATCGTCATGGATATGCTGACCGACGAATACGATCCGATCCACTCGCTGGAAGTCTTCGGCATGCATGTGTTCGAAGACAATCCGGGTGTCAAAGAGGCGCTGTGCGCGCGCGAGCATTCGTTGGCGATTCGCAAGCGCGAGCATCCGGCGGATGGCGGCGACCATGCGTCGCATGCGGGCGACGAGGGCGACCAGACACATCGCGATGGCGTCGATCAAGTCGGCAACGACACGAACGGCCAGACGGACGGCGCAATTGAAGGGGTCGGCACGTCCGCAGGCGATGCCGCGCCGGGCATCTCGGGAGACAACCGGCCTACCACCGACCATGCCGGGCAAGCTGACGCCGACCAAAGCCAAGCATCGGCAAGCGCCCCCGGCCACCACACGCTGGATGGCGAGGAGAACTGGCCGCACAGCTCGCATGACCGTCAGCCCTCGAAGCAGGCGTGGTGGCGTACCATCGGCCGCAGGCGCGAGCGCAGGACGGAGGAGGACGCATGAGCGCGGAAGATCTTGACAATTACGAGACCGACGCCGAACTCGCCCTGTACCGGGAGTATCGTGACGTCATCAAGCTGTTCACCTACGTCGTTGAGACGGAACGTCGTTTCTACCTGGCGAACAAAGTCGATTTCAACGTGCGTTCCGCCGGGCAGGACGTGTATTTCGACGTGCAGCTGACGGATGCGTGGGTGTGGGATGTCTATCGTTCCTCCCGTTTCGTGAAAAGCGTGCGGATTGTCACGTTCAAGGACGTGAATGTCGAGGAAGTCCAGAAAACGGATATCGATATCCCGGATTCGTTGACTTGACACGGTTTGCGAGACTCCCCACCCTTTGGTGGTGGGGAGTGTTAGCATGACATACGGTTTATTCGTGTATTTTTTCGGCTTCGGCGTCCATGATGCGCCGAATCATGTAAAGTTTCACTGATTTGTTGTGTTGTTCAGGAGGTCATTGTGGCACAGAAGCAGTCTGTCGTGATTATCGGCGGCGGTCCCGCCGGTCTTACTGCCGCGTGGGAACTGGTGAAGAAGGGCGGCGCCGAGCAGTACGACGTGACAGTGCTCGAGGAGACCGGTGAATTCGGCGGCATCTCACGTACCGTGAAGCATAACGGCAACCGCATGGATATCGGCGGTCACCGCTTCTTCTCGAAGGACGACCGCATCATGGATTGGTGGAAGGAGGTGCTGCCGCTCCAGGGCGCCCCTTCCTATGACGACAAGAAACTCGGCCGCCATCACGATCTGGAGCCGGGCGGCCCGGATCCGGAGAAGGAAGACAAGGTGATGCTCAAGCGCCACCGCGTCTCCCGTATCTTCTGGAACCATCATTTCTTCGACTACCCGATTTCCCTGTCAGCCAATACGCTCAAGGCCATGGGCTTCAAGCTCACCATGGTGGCAGGGTTCAGCTATTTGAAGTCCGTGTTCCACAAGCTGCCGGAAACGAATCTGGAGAACTTCTACATCAACCGTTTCGGCCGCAAACTCTATTCGATGTTCTTCGAAGGCTACACGGAGAAGCTGTGGGGCCGTCACCCCAGCCAGATTTCCGCGGATTGGGGTTCGCAGCGTGTCAAGGGCCTGAGCATCATGGGCGTGCTGAAGAACGCGTTCCAGAAGCTCTTGCCGAAGAAGCGCGATTCGAAAGAGGTCGAAACCTCGCTGATCGAAGAGTTCTGGTACCCGAAGTACGGTCCCGGCCAGCTGTGGGAGACGGTCGAGCACAATTGCGAGCAGGCCGGAGCGAAGGTCATCACCGATGCCAAGGTCGTCGAAGTGCGCCAGGAAGGCGGCAAGATCGCCTCGGTTGTCTATGTCGACCATGCGGGCAACCGCACCGAGCTCAAGGCCGACCAGTTCATCTCCTCCATGCCGGTCAAGGATCTCATTAACGCGGTGGACGAGTCGGACAAGCCGGCCCCGAAGGATATCACCGAAATCGCCAACGGCCTGCCGTACCGCGATTTCGTGACCGTTGGCCTCTTGGTCAAGCATCTTCGCCTGAAGAACACCACCGACATCCCCACGCTCGGCAACCCGCCGATTGTGCCGGATTGCTGGATTTACGTGCAGGATCCGGGCTACAAGGTCGGCCGCATCCAGGTATTCAACAACTGGAGCCCGTACCTCGTCAAGGATGTCGACGACACCGTGTGGATCGGTCTTGAATACTTCTGCAAGGAAGGCGACGATTTCTGGAATATGACCGATGAGGAGGCCACGAAGTTCGCCATCGAGGAAATGACCCGCATGCGCGTGATCAACGGCCCCCAGGACGTGCTGGATTCGCATCGTGAACGCGTCAAGAAGGCCTACCCCGCGTATTTCGACACGTACGCGCAGATGCCGGAGCTCGTCGAATACCTTGATTCCTTCGGCAACCTGTATTGCGTGGGTCGCAACGGCCAGCACCGCTACAACAACATGGATCATTCCATGGCCACGGCTATCGAGGCGGTCAACAACATCAAGACCGGCAAGACCTCGAAGAAGAACGTGTGGTCGGTGAACACCGATAAGTCCTATCACGAGCAGAAGTAGCGGCGCGTCGCGAGTGCCGTCTCAGCCCGCCCTCCCGCCATCGGGTCGGCGGGCTGTTCTGTATCGTCGGGGCTGTCTGGCGGCGGGCGGCGCATAGCGGTCGATATGTCGCCGCGGGCGGTGTGTTGCGCCGGTCGCAGCTCCGTTGTACAGTAAATGAAGTTCGGTTGGGTCTGAAGACCGTGATAATCGAACGTTTCATCGCGGTTTTTTCCGCATCTTGTCATACAGCTCGCCGGCGAAGCGTCGGTAGAAGCCACAGAAAGGCAACATTAGGCAATGAGCCAAAATCTTGAGGATATGAAGCTGCCTGAGCTCAGGGAGCTTGCCAAGCAGATGGGCCTGCGCGGTACGTCGACCATGCGTAAGCCCCAGCTGCTCGCAACGTTGCAGGCGGCTCGTAGTGGAGGGCAAGCCCCGGCCGGCGTCACGGTACGTGTGCCGAAGCCGGTGAAGAAGGCCGCTTCTGCCCCGGAACAACCGCAATCGCAAACGAAACCGCAGTCTGCGGCATCTGCGTCTGATTCCGCATCGGCTTCCAAGCCAGCATCCGAGCCGCAGTCCAAGCCCGCGGCCGAGTCCGCATCCGAACAGCCGGCGGCCCGCGCCAATCGCAGGCCCTTGCGCGTCCCTCCAATCGCGCATACTGAAGCGATTTCCCCGATGGAAGGCGAGTTGCAGATGCCGCGCGTGCATGAGCGCCGCGCCCATCGTCGTGGCGGGGAACCGACGGGATCGTCTCTGCTTGACCAGCTTGATCTGGACAGCAGCGAAGGTATGCGCACGCGTCATCGCGGCAATGAGCGCGTCAATGAGCGCGGTGAAATCCATCGTCGCGGCGGCCGTGCGGATTCGAGCGTGCAGGAGCGCGAAGAAGAAGCCGTGCGCGATCTCGACGACATTCTCGCGAGCCTGCCTGCGCAGAAGAACGAGGAACACGCCGGTGACGACCGTGCATTCGGACGTCGTCGCGGATCTGGCCGCAATGACCGCGTCGAGCGTAACGACAGAAATGATCGCAATGACCGCTCCGATCGCGGGGACCGTTCTGAACGTAATGATCGCAATGACCGCAGGAACGGCAATCGTCGTCTGCGCGGTCGTGATCTCGACGACCGCCGCGGCGAGGAGCAGAATGACGAGCTCGTCCCGGTCGCAGGCATCGTCGACGTGCTGGATTCGTACGCATTCATTCGAACTTCCGGCTATCTGCCCGGCCCGAACGACGTGTACGTTTCCATGGGACAGGTCAAGAAGTACGGCCTGCGCAAGGGCGATGCCGTGCAAGGCACCATCCGCACCCCGCGTGAAGGCGACCGTCGCAACCAGCGGCAGAAATTCGTGCCGCTCCAGGCGATCAGCAGCATCAATGGCATGAGTGTCGACGAGGCTGCGAACCGCCCGCAGTTCGCCAAGCTCACCCCGCTGTATCCGCAGGAGAGGCTTCGTCAGGAAACCACGCCGAACAAGCTCATCGGGCGGATTATCGACTTGGTCGCCCCCATCGGCAAGGGCCAGCGCGGTCTGATCGTCTCCCCGCCGAAGGCTGGCAAGACCATCACTTTGCAGGCCATCGCGAACGCAATCACCGTGAACAACCCGGAAGTCCATCTTATGGTCGTGCTCGTGGACGAACGTCCTGAAGAGGTCACGGATATGGAACGTACCGTGCAGGGCGAAGTCATCTCCTCGACCTTCGACCGTCCGGCGACCGACCATACGATGGTCGCCGAACTGGCAATCGAGCGTGCGAAGCGTCTGGTCGAACTTGGTCAGGACGTCGTCGTGCTGCTGGATTCCATGACCCGTCTCGCCCGCGCATACAACATCGCCGCTCCGGCGTCGGGCCGCATTTTGTCCGGCGGCGTGGACGCACAGGCGCTGTACCCGCCGAAGAAGTTCTTCGGCGCCGCACGCAACATTGAAAACGGCGGCTCTCTGACCATCATCTCAACCGCGCTGGTGGAAACCGGCTCGAAGATGGACGAGGTGATTTTCGAGGAGTTCAAGGGCACCGGCAATATGGAGCTGCGTCTGAGCCGCGATCTGGCGGACAAGCGCATGTTCCCGGCCGTGGACATCAACGCGTCCGGCACTCGCCGCGAGGAGCTCATCACTTCGCCGCAGGAACTGCCGATTATCTACCGTCTGCGCCGGCTGTTCGGCGGGCTCGAGCCCGAGCAGGCGTATCAGGCGCTGGTGCCGCGTCTCAAGAAGACACCCAGCAACCGCGACTTCCTCAAGGCGCTGGTCCAGCAGTCGGGCGCGGGCTCGTCCTCGAACTGAGCCTTACCCGCCGCTCAATCGGCGGTACGGGTGCCAGACTGCAAGGCTGATGTTGTTGGCCGGCGGTATAGCTGACTTTGCTGATGGCGGATCGTCCCATGACGGTCCGCCATCAGCGTAGTGGTGAATCGGCGGCTGGGGGTACTCGAGATACCGGTTCGTACCGGCTTGGTGGCGCCCGCGGCGCTCGGTTTCGCGCCGGCCTGGTGTGCCCGCCAGTCCTTGGTATAACAAGGCTGATAATCTTATACATTATGAACGATTCCGAACATGGTGATTGGCAGGATACGACCATTGATGCCGCGCAGGCGCAGGAGCATCCGGAAGTCGCACAGGCTGTGCGCAAAATCAAGGCGTTGCGCCAGTCGATTGACAATGTGGACACGGCCATCGTCTCGCTGCTCGCGGAACGGTTCAAATTCACGTCCGAAGTGGGTGTGCTCAAGGCGCAGGCGGGATTCGCGCCGGCTGATTGGAAGCGCGAGGACGCTCAGATCAAGCGACTCCACAGGGTAGCACAGGAAGCCGGGCTTGATCCGGAAATCGCGGAAATGTATCGGGAATTCGTGGTCACAGAAGCCAAGAAACGTCATCAGCGCATCGCCGACGCCGGCGGGGATCCCGGCGTGCTGGATGTATTCGCATGAGTGTGAGGTTCGACACGGCCGACAAATCCGGACATGACGGAGGCATGAATCTGAGTCGATACCACGGAATAAGGAGCAGACGACACTGATGATGGTGACCCGCGGCACAAGGCGTGGAAGGCATCCTGGGCGGATTGCAGGCAGGGTGTGCGGCATGACGGTATCATGCGCGATAACCCTCGCCATAGCATCCGGGGGAGCGGCACCCGCGCGTGAGGCGGAGTATCCCTCCGGAACCGCTGTGGCCACGAAAACGCAGGATGTGTTCGGCATTCTGCACGCGGGAACGATCTCCGGCGAACTGTATATCGCCAACGATTTTCAAATTGACCAGTCCGGCACGGTTATCGATTACGGGGTCAGTGCGGACGGCGAGCCTGTCGCGCAAACGGTGGGCGGCAAGGAACAGGCTACGGGCACGGCGGCCAATACCCTGACCCGAGTCAGCAGCGGCCTCAAAGCGATGCCTTGGACCGTGCATGTGCGTTACAGCCTCAACGGGCCGAATGTCGATTCGTCGGCGGTCAGCGGGGCGAACGGCCTGGTCGGCCTGCACGTGACCGTAGCCCCGAATCCGCTTGCTGACACGGATTACGCCAACACCACGATTCCTGTGATTGCGTTCACGGTACCGACCAAAGTCACGAGCGAAATCACCGGCAGCAGCGGCACGCTCGTCACCCAAAACGGCACGGATATGCTGGTCGTCGCGGTCGGCAGGCCCGTGCATACTACATCCTTTGACTTTTTCTTCACCGCGAAGCACTGCTCGATGAGCCCGTTGGCTGTCGCCGCGGTCGAGGCTTCCGATACCGCGGAATTTAGCCGATCCATGACTGCGCTCGCCACACGGGCCAGCAATCTGTCGGATATCGCCATCGGTGGCGGCAAGCATGATACCAAGCTACTCAACCGGCTCAAAGCGATGCGCGACGCGGAACGTGACAAGGCGAAAAGCGCTATCGCCGCAGCAGACCCCGCGTACCAGCAGGCCTTCCACGATTACATGGCCGCGTATGTGACCTCGTACACCGGGCATTTGAGCGGCTCAATCGGTGACAGTACGCAGATGAGCGCGTTGCTCGGCACGGCGGGCGAATTGAACAGCGACACCCCGGTTGCGCGGGCTGTCGCCGATATCTCCAATGCGACCAATGATCGCAGCGCCGCGCGGGCACATCAGGGTGCGGCCGATGCAATTGACGACACAATCCGGCAAATCGAATTGCGCGGAACGACTGGTTTGGCGGCTGACCTCAAACGCCAGGCGGCTTCTCAGACCTCGCGCGCGGCCAAGGATTTCAAGACTGGCCAGAAGATGATGCACGATGCGATGATCCCGTTTTCGATGGCCTATACCGACGCGTATACGCGGCATCTGAGCAAGATGACCGGAGGTACGGCGTCGGGCGCATCTACGTATGCGCAGCAGGCGATTAAGCAGACGAACGACGAATTCGCTTCGAACAAGAACCTAAAGGCCGACAATCAGAAAGTTCAGGCCGCATTGGATACGATGGCGGCGGCGAAAGCCCGTGAAGGTCAGGGCAAGATGCTGCTCACGCTGGCCGCGCTGGTCGCCAAATCCGGCACCGGCGATGCGTCCGGGGCGTCCAAAAGCGCAGCGGCGGATTGGAAGACGGTGTCGGCGAACGGTTTGACGGCTTATGCCTTGTCGTGTGTCGGGGAGCGTGCTGGCGATGGGGCTGCTGACGGTTCTGCCGACGGTGTCGCTGGTGGCTCTGGCAGTAGTGCCGCGCCTGCTGCCCCACTTGCATCCACGCGTGCGTTGTATGGTCTCGCAGGGCGGCAATCGCATGGTATCGAGGCGGATATGTCGGCGACGGTCAATGATGTGGTGGCCGTGGAAACGGCAGCTGAAATCATCAAGAATGCCGTAGATACGTTGGCGCCGGACGGGGCGTCTGCATCGTCTGCGTTGAAGCGGGCGATTGACGAGGCGCGTGCCGCCAAAGTCAAGGTTGTGGCTCCTGCCGACGCGCAGTCCTCCGTGGGGGCTCTTGAGGCCTCTCGTATTGGACGTGAAGGTGCGTCGCGGGATGTCGTCACCCCGGTGAACACGCACACCGTTGGCGCCCGCTTCCTGATGGTCACTGACGAACTCTGATCCGCCAAACCCTACCCATCAGTAACCCACCACCCTAGTGATGCTACCCAAACTGGTGACGCTGAGGGGGGGCACTTGACGTAGCTAGTTTGGGTAGAAATACAAACTGGTTACGCCGGGCGGGGGCTCAGCGTAACCAGTTGTGGGCAAGGACGTGGGAAGCGTCAGCGCTTACTTGCGCGGCTTCTTGGCGGGCGGCTCACCGAGCTCGCTGTCCTTGACGATGACGGCGACTGCCGCATCGGCCTCATTCTTCGCGTCCTCGGCAGCGCTCTTGGCAGCCGCTGCAGCCTGCTTCACGGCCTTGATAGCAGTGCCGGCGCGCACCAGCGTGATATTGCCGACCACGCGTCCGGCCTCGGCGATGTCGCCCAGCGTGGACTTGATGGAGTCGGCCGCATCATCCACCGCGTCAAGCGTGACGGACAGGATCGGCGTCTTCATCGAGACCTTCGCCTCGGACTTGATCTTGCGCAGCGCGGCAAGCGCCTCGCCGGCATAGGTGAGCACGTCCGGGGAGACCTTGAACGCGGCCTGCTCGTACGGTTCCGGCTTCGGCCATGCAGCGCGGTGCACCGAGCCCTCGCCCGCGTGCATCCAGGACCACACCTCTTCGGTCGCGTACGGCAGGTACGGGGCCAGCAGACGGGCGAAGGTATCCAGACCCAGCCCCAGCGTGGTGCGTGCGGACTTGACCGCCGCCTCGCTCGGGGTCTTGCCCGTCGAATCGGCCGTGCCGTATGCGCGGTTCTTCACGAGTTCGATGTAATCGTCGCAGAACTGCCAGAAGAAGCTTTCGATGACTTCGAGCGCCTTCGAATGCTCGTAGGAGTTCAGCGCGTTCGTCGCCTGGCGGATCACGAGCGCCATTTTCGCCATGACCGCGCGGTCCAGCGGTTCGGTCACGTCGGCCGGATTCCAATGCGCGATGGCAGGGGAGCCGACATGATGGTTCTCGTCCTCGCGGCCGATGGCCAGCGCGAACTTGGTGGCGTTGAGCAGCTTGATGGCCAGACGGCGGCCGATCTTCATCTGCCCCTCGTCATACGTGGCGTCCAGACCGAGGCGCGCGGAAGCGGCCCAATAGCGCACGGCGTCCGCGCCGAACTGCTTGATCGGCTTGTTCGGCACGACGACGTTGCCCTTGGACTTCGACATCTTCTTGTGATCCGGGTCGAGAATCCAGCCGGACAGCGTGGCGTTCGCCCACGGCAGGCAATGGTTCTCAAGATGCGCGCGATCAATGGAGCTGAACAGCCAGGTGCGGATGATGTCCTGGCCCTGCGGACGCAAATCCATCGGGAACGTGGCCTTGAACAGCGCCTCATTCTCCTCGCCCGGCTCGGCCCAATGGGTCACGATCTGCGGGGTCAGGGACGAGGTTGCCCACGTGTCCATGATGTCCTTTTCGGCGGTGAAGCCGTTCGGCTGGTCGCGCTGGGACTCGTCGTAGCCTTCCGGCACGTCGTTGGTCGGGTCAATCGGCAGCTGGTCCTCGCGCGGAGTGAGCGGATGCTCGTAATCCGGCTCGCCGTTGGCGTCGAGCGGATACCACAGCGGGAACGGCACGCCGAAGAAGCGCTGGCGGGAAATCAGCCAGTCGCCGTTGAGCCCGTTGACCCAGTTGTCATAACGCACATGCATGAAGTCTGGGTGGAAGTTCAGCTCGTTGCCGCGCTCGATGAGTTCGGCGTTGAGCTTCTTATCGGTGCCGCCGTTCTTCAGGTACCACTGGCGGGAGGTGACGATTTCGAGCGGCTTGTCGCCCTTCTCGTAGAAGTTCGTCATACGGGTGGTGGGCTTCGGCTCACCGTCCATATCGCCGGATTCGCGCAGGTGGTCGACGATGATCTTGCGTGCGGAGAACGTGGTCTTGCCTTCGGTCTCCTCGAAGATTGCGCGGCCCTGCGGGTCCTCGATCCAATCCGGCACGTTCATAATGATGCGGCCGTTGCGCTGGATGATCGGGCGGGTCGGCAGTTTCAGGTCACGCCACCATTCGACGTCGGTCACGTCGCCGAAGGTGCAGCACATCGCGATGCCCGCGCCCTTGTCCATTTCGGCCGCCGGATGCGCGAGAATCGGCACCTTGACCTTGAACAGCGGGGAGTAGACGTACTGGCCGAAATACTGCTTGTAGCGCTCGTCTTCCGGGTTGGCGATGAGCGCGCCGCACGCGGCGAGCAGTTCCGGACGGGTGGTCTCGATGTAAATCGGGGTGCCGTCTTCGAAACGGAACGCGATCTTGTGGTAGAAGCCGGGGTATTCGCGGCTTTCCAGCTCGGCCTGGGCGACCGCGGTCTGGAAGGTCACGTCCCACAGGCCCGGCGCGTCCTTCTGGTAGGCCTCGCCACGAGCGAGATTGCGCAGGAACGCCTTCTGGGCCACGCGCTGCGGATGCTCGCCGATGGTGTGGTAGGTCTGCGACCAGTCGATTGACAGGCCGAGCGACCGCCACAGCTCCTCGAACTGCTTTTCGTCCTCCTTGGTGAGGCGCTCGCACAGTTCGATGAAGTTCTTGCGGCTGACCGGCACCTGGTCCTTCGCGTTGATCTTCTTGCCGTCGGTGCCTTCGAATGGCGGCTTGAAATCAGGATCGTACTTCAGGGACGTGTCCACGCGCACGCCGTAATAGTTCTGCACGCGGCGTTCGGTTGGCAGGCCGTTGTCGTCCCAGCCCATCGGATAGAAGACGTCGAAGCCCTGCATGCGCTTGAACCGGGCGATGATATCGGTGTGCGTGTAGGAGAACACGTGGCCGACATGCAGATGGCCGGACACGGTGGGCGGCGGGGTATCGATCGAATAGACGGCCTTGCGGTCGCGTGTATTGCGGAATTTGTAGACGCCGGATTCGTCCCACGTCTTGCGCCACTTGTCTTCGAGCCCGTCGACGCCGACCTTGTCAGGCAGCGGGGTCAGGTTCGCGGTGATGGTATTGTCCTGATCAGTCATAACCGCTAGTTTAGGGAGCGATTATGACAACAGGGGAGCGTGCTTTCGGGCGGGAAGACGGGTTTCGCGCCGGTTCCGTTTGGCTCGCGCCGGTTGCGGGCAAACGGCGGCTAATGAGGGGTTCCGGTTGACGGTAGATTGCGGTTGATGATGGCGGGCTACGGCTTGCGACGGGCTACGGTTAGCGGACAGGTACCGATGCCGACGCCGGCAACCGCCGGACGCCGGTCAGTGCTTCTTCAGCACGAGATCCTTGAGCGGGAGGATTTCATCGGTCAGATTCACCGGGTACCCGCTCAGCTTCGGGTTGACCGCGATATTGATACCCCGCTCGTACAGCCACGCCGCGGCAGCGTCCTGGCTGACCGTGCGCGCGAACGTTGCCATCTGCGTGGCGTAGTCAGTGGCGTTCGTCGATGCGACCGCCTGCTGGTATTCCTGCTGGGCCTCGCCGTTCTGATATTGCAGGGTGTTGTTCACGCCGTTGAACAGGTCCACGTTGTCGGTGCCACCGACCGAGACCAGCGCAATCTTGAAATCGCCGCTCTTCAACCGTTGGCTCAGCGTCGCGTCATCGACCACCTGCATATCAGGATTGATAGCCGTCAGATTCGACGTGCCCTGCTTGAGATAGTCGTTGATTTGCGCGCCGAGCGCCTGATATTCCTGGGGTACGAGGAAGGTCAGATCGCCGAAATACCTGGTTGAATAATAGGTGAGCATCTGCGCGGCCTTCGCCTGGTCATGCGGGTAGAGACCCGTCAGGTCCTCGTAGCCGGGTTCCAGCGGGCCAATCGGGCCGCCGAGCGCCTGTTTCGCGTCCGTCGCCGAGGACGCCACAGCGGCGGTGTCAATCAGATAGCGGAACGATTGGCGGGTGCGCAAATCCGACATCGGGGAGTCCGTGCCGCAATTGAAGACGAGCATCACTTTGGATGTGCTGGAACCTTGGACCGCTTTCATTCCGGTGCGTTTGCCGATATCCGCGATACTGGTATGCTCCAGCGGCAGCGCGAGCTCCACTTTGCCTTCGGCAGCGGCTTCGAGCAGCGAAGATTCGTCGCCATAGTAGTGCAAGGTGACTTGGGGGCTCGCCGCCTTCTTACTGTCCCAATACCGATCGTTGCGTTGCAGGGTGATGGTGGAACCCTGCTTATATGTCCGCCCGACGATGAACGGCCCGGAACCGAGCGCCTGCGTGGTGTAATCGAGGTCTGCTGTGCTGTCGTAGACGATGCCGGCGCGTCCCGACAACGCTCGCAGCAATGTCGCGTCAGGCTCGCGCAGCGTCAACACCACTGTGCTGGCGTCGTCTGCGGACACGGAGACGACGGACCCGAGGCGCTCGTATCCTACGTATTTCTTGCTGATGATCTGGTTGAACGACCAGACGACATCGTCGGCGTCGAGCGTGTCACCGTTGGAAAACGTCGCGTTGCCGCGCAGATGGAGGGTTACGGTCCGCCCGTCCTTGGACGTGGACCAGCTATTGGCGAGCGAGGGGATGAGTTTGTTGTTCTCATCGCGTCCGATAAGCGTTTCGTAGACGTTGCCGAGCAAGGCCTGTTCGACGGCGGTGCCTTGTTCGGTGCGGATATCCAATGATTTCGGGGCGTCGATGAGGCCGACGTCGATGGTTGAATCAGAGCCGATCAGCCCGGTGTCGTCAAGAACCCCGCTACGTTCCGCGATGGACTTGCCGAGCATGATTAGCGCGAACAGGGCGATGACGATGGCGCTGAACGCAATCCACCGTCTGAGCTCTCCCCGCTGCTTCTTCGTCATGATTCGAGTCTACCGCGAACCCCGCCGATGCGCTGCCCGTGCATACCCCCTTCGATTGACGGCGGGCGTTGTTCGGTGGTTTTCCATCCGTCACCGTTGTGATAAATCTGCTGCCGGTGTTGTGTTCACCCGAAGATGCCGGCGCTGGGACAGGTGTCGTTGAGGGGGCAGGCGGCGCAGTCGGGTTTGCGTGCATGGCATGTCGCCCGGCCGTGCAGGATCAGCCTGTGCGATAGATTGGTCCACTCCTCGGGCGGGAAGCACGCGGTGATTTCGCGTTCGATATGCACCGGGTCGGGGTGTGCACTCCGCCAGTCGGTACGCCAGCGTAGGCGGCCGGTCACACGAATCACATGCGTGTCGACGGGGAAGCCCGGCACGCCGAACGCGTTGCCGAGCACCACATTCGCGGTTTTCCGCCCGACACCGGGCAGTGACGTCAGCTCGTCCATGGTGTGCGGGACGGTGTCGCCGAACCGTTCGTGCACGTCATGCGCCATCGCGACGATATTGCGGGATTTGGCGTGGAAAAAGCCCAATGGCCGGATGATTTCCTCGACATCCTCCACCCGTGCGGCGGCAAGTTCGGCCGGTCCGGGGTAGCGCGAGAACAGCGTGGGCGTGACCGTATTCACCCGTTTGTCTGTGGTCTGGGCGCTCAGGATCGTCGCGGTCAGCAGTTCGAAAGGGTTCGTGAAATGCAGCGCGCACGCCGGGGCGGGGAACTCCTCGCATAGGATTCGGTACTCGTCATGCATGCGTTCGATGCGGTGTCGTTTGCTTTCGCTGGCCATACCCGCATGATAAGGCACAGTTGGCATCTGCCCAACCACGGGTCGTATGCCAATGGCGAATTGCTGATGCGGCGGACGTTGATGGGGTGGCGGTGGCGGCGTTGTGTGAGGATTGGCTCACACGGCGACGGTTTGGGTGGTGCCGATGGAAGATGCGATGGGGGTCTGGGGCCATTGTGTGAGGATTGACTCGCACAGTGGCGGGATGCACGGTTAGGTTTGGCTGGTCGGGTGATTGGAGGGGTGGTTGTGTGAGGTTTGGCTCACAGGATGACGGTTCAGATGGTCGGAATCGGCTGGCTGACCTGTCTTGGATGTCATTGTGTGAGGATTGGCTCACAGGATGACGGTTTGGAGTGGCTGCAATCGGTTGATTGGGGTGCGTCGGGGGTTCTGTGTGAGGATTGGCTCGCACAACGGCGGCTTGAATCTGCCTGAATCAACCCGAATCGCTCGCATCGACCCAAAATCAGCCTTGGGAAGCGTTCGCGCGGGCGGCGCTGTCGTCCTTGTCGTCTTCCGGCGGGTCGAAACGGTAGCCGACGTTGCGAACCGTACCGATGACATGCTCGTATTCGCCGCCGAGCTTGGCGCGCAGACGCCGCACGTGCACGTCCACGGTTCGCGTGCCGCCGTAATAGTCGTACCCCCACACTTCCTGCAACAGCTGCGCGCGGGTGAACACACGTCCGGGGTGTTGGACCAGATATTTGAGCAGTTCGAATTCCTTGTAGGCCAAATCAATCGGATGGCCGTGCAGACTTGCCGTATATCCATTGGTGTCGACGACCAAGTCGCCGCAACGGATCAGCCCATCGGTGTCCTGTGCCCCGACCGCATTGGACTGGACGCCCGACGGCATGTTGCCGCGTTCCGTGACCAGCCGCAAACGGCCTTCGACTTCGGCGGGGGAGGCGTTGGCGACGACGACGTCGGCGATGCCCCACTGCGAGTTGACAACCGTGAATCCGCCCTCGGTGAGAATCAACACGATTGGCGTGGACAGACCGGAGGCATGAATCAGCCGGCACAGGGTCTTCGCGGTGGCGAGATCGTCCCTCGCGTCGAGGAACAAGACGGTGCTTTCCGGCATCTTCACCAGACTCGCCGCATCCATCGGCAGCACGCGCACCCTGTGAGAGAGCAGCGCGAGCGACGGCAATACGGATGCGGGGTCACTGGCAGAGGTCATCAACGTCAAATCAGTCATGTTGCAGCCCTCCGGTCGAATTACGGTTTTCACACAGTTTACAGCTGTAATGTTATGGCAACCGGGACATTCAAGGGCGGTGCTTCCATATGGCGGAGAATGGGCAAGCGCGCGGCTACAATGAGTGAGGAACTCCGTCATGACGTCACATGCCGGTAACATGCCCATAACATTGTGGGCCACCCGGTTGCATGACGATGACACATGACGCCGTGCCACGGCAGGAACATCCGTCGGCGGAAGGAATAGATATGGTAGAGCAGACACAACCCGACAGCACCCTCCCGCATCGTCCGTACCGTGGCGTACTCGCCGTGCAGGTTATCGCGCTTGTGCTGCTTGTCGGTGCCAGCCTGCTCGGTCCGTTTGCCCTGTTCCTTGAAGTGCCTCTGTGCATTGCGGCGATGGCGGCGTTCACGATTTTCTGGCCGTTCCGCGGCACTTGGACTGATCGTGTGCTTGGCGTGCTCGCAGGTCTGATTTCGCTGGTGTTTGCTCTCAACGCGCTCGGCAGTGGGACACTGTACCCGTCGTTGAACGCGAATGACGCGCTGACGATTGCCGCGACCCCGCTGATTCACTGGGCGTGCGTGTATGTCATGCTGCTTGCGCTGTTCACGGTCATCGGTTTCGCCCGCCAGATGGCGCGCAAAGAGCGCACCGATCTGCTGCGCTCGCTGTCGCAGAGCCTGACCGGCGTGGTGGCGATGGCGAGTATGCCCGGCTGGCTGTTTGTGGTGGTCTCGGCGTCCTGCGTGTCGTTCACAGGGCCGGGAACCTGGGCTGCCATTGTGGTGAGTGTGATTGCGTTGGCGCTTATGGTGCTGATGGTGATCGCCTCGCGGTTCTGGCTCAAGGATTTCGATCCGGATCCGGCCGTACCAGCCCCGTGGGTCGGGATTGCCCTGCTACCGGTGATGCTGCTTGGGCTGGTGGCGTTCGCCGCGACGCTGGCATTGCTGCTGTGCCAGTACGGTCCGATATTTGTGGGCTGACTTTTTCGGCACACATTTTGTTTGCCTTTCCGCGCCCTGAAGTCGCAGGAAGGCGGTGATACAGCGTGATTTCGCGCTTCCTGCGCGCGGTATAGGTCAGGAGGTATCGGTCGAGCGGTATCGGTCGGATGCCTAGGAACCCGGGAACCTTGGGATACAGCGCTATACCAGTGCCCTACGACGCGTTCATGTTGCCTTCGTTGACCCGCCCTACCAGGCGATGACGCCGAGATGCTCGAGCAACACCTTGATGCCAATGAGGATCAGGATCACGCCGCCCGCAATCTGCGCGGGTTTCTGCCATCTGGCGCCGAACGCGTGTCCGATATGCAGGCCGGCGGCGGAGAACGCGCCGGTCACCACGCCGATGATCAGTACCGACCACAGGATGTTCACCTTCATGAACGCGAAACTCACCCCGATCGCGAACGCGTCGATGCTGCACGCCACGGCGAGCGGCAGCATGTGCCGCCAATCGAACTGCGGTGTTTCGCGTGCGTTCTCGTCATCCTCCTCGAACGCCTCGCGGATCATATTGCCGCCAATCAGCGCGAGCAATCCGAAGATGATCCAGTGGTCCACCGCCGTCACATACCCGCTGAACGTGCCCGCCACCAGATAGCCGAGCAGCGGGAACAGCGCTTGGAATCCGCCGAACCATAGGGCGGTTTTCAACGCATCCAACGGGCGTACCCGGCGCACGGTCAGGCCTTTGCCGATGGACACAGCGAACGCGTCCATCGAAACGGAAAGCGCGATGAGAAGAATACCAACCAAAGAAGTGCTTGATGTCATAGTCAGTGCATGGTTCATCCGCAGTGCGGATGGGCCTCGACGGCTAACCGCCTACGCCTTACGGTCCGACACGGCGACTGCCGGCGTAGGGCGGCTTTGAATTCCCACGAATCTGTTCGCATGTCGAAATTACCCGCTCCAGTATAGTCGCTCGTCGCTGAAAGACAAGCCGCGGGCAATGCCGGGCACGCTGGGCAACGCCAAGAAACCGAGCACACCGGACGCATAAGCAACGCGGGTAAAGCCGATCGCTCGGCGCACGCGACCATACAGCCCATACAGCCCTCGCAAACGAAAAGGACCGCCCCAATCAGGACGGCCCTTTCATGTCGTATATGTGCACAGCTCGGTTCGGCGGATGCCTAGGCGATCGCTATCGATCCTTGGGCTTCAAACCGAAAGCCGAACCCGTAATCGTGCGCGTATGCGTCACTTGGCTTCGGAAGCGGCGAGACGTTCGCGCGCGGCCTTGATCTCGGCCTCGGCCTTGTCCACGCCGGCCCAGAAATCGCCCGGCTTGACTTCCTTGCCCGGCTCCAGAGCCTTGTACTGCTCGAAGAAGTGCTTGATTTCGGCCTTGTGGTACTCATTGACGTCGTCGATGTCCTTGATGTCGTCGAAACGCACGTCGGCAGGCACGCACAGCACCTTGTCGTCGCCGCCGGCCTCGTCGACCATGTGGTACAGGCCGACAGCGCGGCACTCGACCACGCAGCCCGGGAACACGGAATTCGGGATCATCACGAGCGCGTCCAGCGGATCGCCGTCCTCGCCCAGCGTGCCGTCGATGTAGCCGTAGTCATCCGGGTAGCCCATGGCGGTGAACAGCGTACGATCCAGGAAGACGCGACCGGTCTCATGGTCCACTTCATACTTGTTCTTGGAACCGCGCGGAATCTCCACGACGACATTGAAGGTTTCTGCCATTTCGAATCTCCTTGATAGACAACAGGATTTCCGTTATTCAGGATACTCGGTACCCGGCACGTATGCCACGTGATGTGGATTGTGCAGAGTACCGAGTATCGGGATTCGGGAAAAACTACTGCTTGACGCTCAGCACGTGCGCGACATCGGCCCACGGGGCGAGCGAGACATAGTTGTCGTTCGTCCAGGTGAAGGTACGGCCGGTCAGCTCGTCGGCCACGGTGAACGGCTCGCCGGCGGGCAGGCCGAACGCGGCCGGGTCGAGGCGGATCATAGACTGATGAGCCTCATGGCCGTCGAGGTTCACGACCACGATCAGCGTGTCCGGCTTGCCGTCTGCGGTCAGCTCGGCGGGCGTGTGGCGGGCAAAGGCGAGAATGTTCGCATCCGAGCTGTCCAGGATCGTCAGATTGTGGTAGCTGCGGGCCGCCAGATGCCGCCTGCGAATCGCGTTAAGCGAGGTGAGCAGCTTGGCGGTGCCGTACTTGTCGGCCTCGCTCCAGTCGCGCACGCGGATTTCGTATTCCTCGGGATTCTCAGGGGCCTGTGTGCCTGGCTGCTGCTTGTTTTCCACCAGTTCGTAGCCGCTGGCGATACCCCAGCTCGGCACGCCCATTGCTGCGAGCACTGCGCGGATCGCGTAGCCGGCGATGCCGTTGTCACGCAGATAATCGGTGAGAATGCGGTGCGTGGACGGCCAGAACGTGTCATGCTGGGTGTATGCGGCGTCGCTGTTCGCCTCGAACAGGTACTCTTCAAGCTCGCGCTTGGTGTTGCGCCATGGGAAGTAGCAGTCCGACTGGGTGAAGCCGGCGCGGCTCAGCGCGCCCATCATCGCGGGTGCGGTGAAGGATTCAGCGAGGAACAGCACTTCCGGGTGCGCGTGCCGGGTCTGTTCGATGATCCGCTGCCACGCCTGCGCCGGCCAGCGGTACGGTTCGACCGCGCGGAACGCCGTCACTCCGGCTTTCACCCACACGTCCAAGGTGTGGACGATCGCCTTGACGATGCCGTCCGGATCGGCATCGAAGTCCAGCGGGATCATATCCTCGCGCTCCGATTGCGGGTCGAGCGGATTTGCCGGCGTGCCGTCAGCCTTGCGGCGCACCCACTGCGGGCGTCCGGCGATCCAAGGATTATCAGGTGACACGAACAACGACACATCAAGCGCTACTTCAAGACCCAGGTCATGGGCTTTCGCGGTGAACGCGCGGACATCATCCATCGTGCCGAGCGACGGATCCACACTGTCTGCCGCGCCGTCAGCCGAGCCGACAGCGTACGGGGAACCCGGGTCGTGGACGCCGGCATGGGCGACGCCGTTGCGGCCACGACGGCCGGTCATGCCGATCGGGCTGATCGGCGGCAGACACACCGTGTCGAACCCTTCGGCAGCGGCGCGTTCAAGACCGGACACGGCAGTGGCGAGTGTGCCGGGGCGTGTGAAACCGGCCGCATCATCATCCACGGCACCTTCGGAACGGGGGAAGAAATCATACCAAGCGGTGAAACTGGACCCCGGACGTTCCACGTGAAACATCCGCGGAGCACTTTCCGATACGCCATCGCGCAGCGGCTTGGCCTCATGCAGGGCGGTGACGTCGTCATTTGTGGCGGCGGCGAAGCGCTCGGCGACCGACAGTTTGCGGTCATCCAGCGTATCGGCGGCTTTCTTCAGTGTGCTGCGCTCGCCGGCGGTCAGGTGCGCGTCACGGGTCGAAGCCCAGCGGCGCAACAGGGTGGCGCCTGCGTCGAGCGCGTTCTCGACGTCTTCTCGTGCGTCGACGGCCTTGCGTGCCTGCTCGAGCCATGCGGCATACGGGTCAAGCCACGCTTCGATGCTGACCGTCCAATCGCCCAGCTGGCGTTTGACCGCCGACCAGCCGGACTGCCACGGACGGGCGTCGCTCGGCTCGCCGGCCTGCACGTCGGCTTCCCAGCGGCTCAGGCCGGGGTTGGTGCAGGTCATGGTGCGGCGCTGGGTTTCCTTGCCGCGCGGATTGCGCACGATTGCGGCGGCGGAGAGCACGAGCCCTTGTTCGGCGGCGAGTTGTGCGCTGACATGGAATTGCTCGCCGAGTTCGACGCGCGGGGTTGTTTCGCCGTGCGGGGTGGTGTCATAGATAGCGACGCGGCCGAATCCGGCTGCGTCGGTGCGTGCCGAGGTCGCCGCGGAGGTCTTGGCGGTGGCGGCTGCGGTTTTGCGTCGTGTCGTGCGCTTGCGCGTCGCGGTGGTGCGGGTGCTCGATGCTGTCTTGGTTGTTGCTGTTGCCGCTGTCGTCGTTGCTGCGGTCTTTCTTGTCTTTGTATCTTCGCTCATACCGCCATTGTATGAGCGAAATCGTTACTAGTACATGATTGACAAGCGGGAAATATCGGAATTTCCCTGAAGTTCAGCCGTCGTTCCGTCCGCCTTGCTGCTTTCCGCTGAGCCTGTTCCGCGTCCCTGCTTCTGCCGACGATGAGCTGCATGTCAGTGTCGGTAGAAACAGGGGTGAGGGAGGGTACTCAGTTGATTTCCAAGGTGATTTCACCAGCGATGGAGCGGCCCATCCATGCGGACAGCTCGGCGCCACCCAAACCTTGCGACAGCAGGAAGATGATCTTCGCGTACGCGGCTTCGAGCGTCATATCGCCGGTGCCGACCGCGCCGGCTTTCGCAATGGCATCCCCGGTCTCATACCGACCGAGCAGCACATTCGCCTGTTCGCATTGCGAAGCGACAATCACCGGGACCCCGGCGTTGAGAGTGTCCGCGATGACGTCCGCGAACCCCGGCTCGAGGCTGGGGATGTTCCCGACGCCGTACGCGCGCAGCAATACGGCTTCAGGCAGGGGGTCGAGCATGGCGGCGAGCCGCTTGGCGCTCATGCCGGGAACCGTGTCGATAACCACCACATCATGCCGTGCATACGGTTTCGGGTTCGCCCAACCCTCGCCCGGATTGTCGAAAGACTCCCATTGCCACGGCGTGCCCGTGCAGGCGAGCGTGCCGGTAGATGGTGAGCAGAAGCCTTCGAACGCCCAGCTCGAGGCTTTCGTCACGCGGTTGCCGGCGAACAGGTGATGCCCGAAGAACAGTGAGACGCCTTTCGCGTGGCCGCTCAACGCCGCATTGAGCGCACCGGTCACGTTCGCGGTCGCATCGGATTCGATCTTGCCGAGCGGATGCTGGGATCCGGTGAAAATCACCGGCTTGCCGAAATCGGTGAGCGCGTAGGACAGCGCCGCGGCGGAGTAACTCATCGTGTCGGTGCCGTGCAGCACGACGAACGCGTCGGCCTCGTCATGGTGGGCCCACAGGTCGTCGATCATCGTCTGCCAGTTGTCGGGGGTCGCGTTCGACGAGTCGATCAGCGGGTCAAGCTCGGTGAAAGTGACATCCCCGTCGTGTAACTCGTCGCTTTCCCCGAGCAGGCGGCGCAGCCATCCGCGCATGTCGGCGCCGGGAACGAGCCCGTGGTCGGATTCAATCATGCCGATGGTGCCGCCAGTGTACGTGATATGAATGCGCATCCTGTCTCCTTGTGCTTGTTGCTTGGCCGTTGCCGATTCCAGTATCGCGAGTGCCGTGAATATTGAGAATATCGCGGATTCGCTGTGTCAGGCGGCGGCGAAATCGTCGCTGAGCTCCTCGATGGAATCCTCATCCTCGTCATTGTCGAGAATCTCGTCCATCAGGCTGCCGTCAATCCGCCCGCGCACCGCGTACCAGCCGATAATCATCGCAACCACGACGACGGCGAACAACGCAAGTGTCCACCTGCCGGACGCGCTCGTGAGATTCGAGATGACCACAATGGCGAAGAACGCGAGCGCCAGATAATCCGTGAACGGCGCTCCCGGCATCCGGTAGGCGGGCCGCTGCTCCTTGCCGGCCTTGACGCGCTTGAGGAACGCGAGATGGGTCACCAGAATTGACGACCATGTACCGGCGATGCCGATGCCGGCGAGATTCATGATGATGTCGAAGGCGTCGGACGGCAGTACCGCGTTGAGGACCACGCCGATCAGGCCGAGTGCCGACGTGATGATGATGCCGCCGTAGGGGATATGGTTCTTGTTCATGCGGGCGGCGAATTTCGGGCCGGAACCCGCGATCGCCAGCGAACGCAGCGTGCGGCCGGTCGCGTACAGGCCGGCGTTGAGCGACGACAGCGCGGCGGTCAGCACGACGACTTGGATCACGTCGCCGGCGTGGGGGATGCCGATGCCTGAGAAGAAGGTGACGAACGGTGATTCGTTCGACGAATACGCGGTGTACGGCAGCACGAGGGCCATGAGAATGACCGAGCCGACGTAGAAGCCGAAAATACGCACGATCATCGAATTGATGGCCTTCGGAAGCACCTGCTGCGCTTCTTTCGCCTCGCCGGCCGCGACGCCCACCATCTCGGTGCCGCCGAACGCGAAGACCACGCCGAGGGTCAGCGCGAAGACCGGGGCGATGCCTTCGGGGAAGAATCCGCCGTGGTCGGTGATGTTGTGCATGCCGGCGTGGTATTGCCCGACCGGGGCTCCGGTGAAGATCGCCCAGATCGCGATGGCCATGAACGCGAGGATCGTGAACACCTTGATGGCGGCGAACCAGAATTCGGCCTCGCCGAACGCCTTGACACTCAGCATGTTCAGCGCGAACACCGCGGCGAGCGCGCACAGGGCGAGCACCCATTGCGGCACGGCCTTGAACGCCTGCCAGTAGTGGAAGTAGAGCGCGACCGCAGTGATATCGGCCATGACGGTGGTGGACCAGTCGAGGAAGAACAGCCAGCCGGTGATGTATGCGCCTTTTTCGCCGAGGAATTCGCGCGCGTAGGACACGAACGCGCCGGAGGACGGGCGGCGGATCGCCAGTTCGCCGAGCGCGCGGACCATGAGGAACGCGAAAATGCCGCACACCGCGTATGCGATGGTCAGGCCGGCGCCGCCCTGGGCAAGACGCCCGCCCGCGCCGAGGAACAGGCCGGTGCCGATCGAGCCGCCGATGGCGATCATCTGAATGTGGCGCGGTTTGAGGTCTTTCGCGTAGCCGGCGTCGCTTTTGTCAATCGCTTGGGTGGTCGGGGCTGCTGATGCGGATTGGGCTGCCGGTGCCGATTGGTTCGCCACGGACGCGGATTCGGTCGCGGATGCTGGTGGCCTGCTGTCGGGTGCGCTCTGCTCTTGGTGCTGTTGTGATGCCATCTGGGTCGGATTCCTGGTTTCTGGTGTGTTTGCTGGTTGCCGCAGGTTTGGGCGCTTGCGGTTTTCGCGCCGGTACGGACGGAAGTGTGTGAAGGGATGCCTCAGGGCCGATGCCGCGGTACTCCTTCGCGCATGGCGTGGACGGGTGCCTTGAAATGTGTCCGACCCCCGATTACGTCAAACGTTTGACGTCAATGATAACGCAGGTCGTGACGCTGGTGTTGCGGCGTCTTGAATCAGCTAGTTCAATCGTCGGCGCTTGCGCAGGGGGTCGGCGCGGCCGCAATCGGCAGCCCTACGGGCAGACGCGTCGGGTCGCCCGGTAGATCCCAGTCCGCCGCCCCGACTCGTTTATGGGCTCGACCGTCACAAGTACAGTCCGCTCGTCCAGAACAGAACGCCGCGGCACGCCTACGGGCACAACCATCACCGGCTCAGTCCGCTTCGGCCTGAGCGGAACGCCCGGACACGTCTGCGGGCGCAATCGGCAATCCGACTGGCGTGGTGATTCCGCCGTGAACGCCCCGTCATGTCAACGGGTGGAACCGGCAATCCGACTGGCGTGGTGATTCCGCCGTGAACGCCCCGTCATGTCAACGGG
>NZ_JBJEIH010000098.1:0-5616 GCF_051876855.1 Bifidobacterium sp. | reverse complement strand
CATACGGAATTCGGGGCGCTTGGTCGCACGCCGGTTCCGGTGTAATCCATTGGGCTGAATGCGATTCCGTAGCCCAATCTCCGATTTGGTGCATAACAGGAGCATCCGCGGCAGACGATATCCACCCGCATCTGTATGAAAATGGCGGAGTACCAAGGTTTCCATGATTCCAGCTACCGGGTGTGCAGCCAATTCCGCCGCCGCTTATTCGACTAGATCCGATGCCGGTGTCCAATTTCCGGTTCGGTCCGCGTGACAGACGACAACAGTGTCCGGACGCACGCATGATATGACGTACATTGGCGGAATTCTAAACCCTCCTGATAGGCTGGGCGAGTCGTTGCGTACCGTGTTGTGAACTGAATCGGATTTCGTCGCCCAATTCCCGATTCAGACCCGTCAGCGCGTCCAGCAATCAGCGTGGAAGGATATATTCGCGTTGATTGGAATATCACGGAATACTACGGAGCGCCTCTGTTCTTGAATAGGCAGACCGTACAACACATGCTCTTGGCCTGAATCCGATATCGACCATCGATGTACGTTTTAGGTCAAGGGCAACGACATATAAAAGACCTGCGCGCCACGCCCAGGTCATAGAATCGGTCAATCGTCCCAGAATGCCGGTCACCTCAGCCAACAAAGCAATGCTCTCGGAACGGTCGGATTCCAAGTGTCCGACCGTTCCGAGAGCATCATTGTGCAGATGCAGCAACCGGCACTATGTCATGCGCACATTCACTACAGTGGTTCTGACCTCTACTGCGAATGTGCGCATGCTGCGTGCTTGCTATCACCTACTCCCGCCTACTTCGCCAGCGCGGCAT
The DNA here is from genome assembly GCF_051876855.1 of Bifidobacterium sp. Lineage (GTDB taxonomy): Bacteria > Actinomycetota > Actinomycetes > Actinomycetales > Bifidobacteriaceae > Bifidobacterium. Next base: position 4,789 of record NZ_JBJEIH010000098.1, on the reverse strand, counting down.
CCCGCAACGCATCTGCCTTGTCAGTGCGTTCCCAGGTGAATTCCTCGCCGGTCCGACCGAAATGCCCGTATGCCGCGGTTTTACGGTAGATTGGCCGGCGCAGGTTCAGCTCGTCGATGATGGCGAGCTGGCGCAAATCGAACACCTGCTCCACGGCCTTCTGGATTGCTTCGCGCGCAACCGTCTCGGTTCCGTAAGTTTCCACGTCGATGTTGACCGGAGCGGCGACATTGCGGAAGTATCCGAGCGAAACCTGTACGCGCCTCGCAAGTCCTGCGGCGACGATGGTTTTGGCCACCCAGCGTGCCGCGTATGCCGCGGAGCGGTCGGGCTTGCGCGGGTCCTTGCCGGAGAACGCGCCGCCGCCGTGAGCGGCGAACCCGCCGTACGTGTCCACGATGATTTTGCGCCCGGTCAGTCCCGAATCGGCTTTCGGCCCGCCGGTGTGGAAGGGCGACGCGTTGATGACGACGTCGATGTCATCCGCCGCGATATTCGGGAAGGTCTTGAGCACGGGGTCGAGTACCTGTTCGCGCACTTGGCGGCGCACCTCTTCTACAGAGATCTCAGGCGAATGCTGGGTCGAGATGAGCACATGCCGGAAGGCGACCGGTCGCAGATCGTCAGTGTATTCCACGGTGACGAGCACTTTGCCGTCCGGCCTAAGCTGTGGAATGACGCCGTTCTTGCGCACCCATGCGAGCCGTTCGGCGATTCGGTTGGACGCGTATGCGGGCAGTGGCATGAGCGCGTCCGTGTCATCGTTCGCGTACCCGATCATGATGCCTTGGTCGCCGCCGAAGGTGTTGTATGCGGTTTCCTTGTCGGCGATTTTGTCGGTGTCACCGTAGTCGCCTTGCGGGTTGTCGAACACGCGTGGCCGGATGTTGTTGATGATGCCGCAGCCATCCGGGTCAATGCCGGATTCCGCTGTGGTGTAGCCGATATCGTGTAGTGCCTGGCGCACGATGGCAACATGGTCGAGGACGCGCGGGACGCTCACTTCGCCTTCGACGACGACAAGCCCGTCTTTTGCGGTGGTTTCGACGGCGACGCGGGAATCCGGGTCCAGTGTGAGATACGCATCGAGGATGGAATCGGAGATGATGTCGCAGACCTTGTCTGGGTGGCCTTCGGTCACTGCTTCCGAGGAGAAGAATCGTGCCATGGGGGTTCCTTTCATTGGATCGACTGCGGGACTTCATGGTCTCAGGGTGTCGATTCATGGATAGTGATGTTGAGTGGATGATGGGTGGATTTGTCGTGTGCGTGTCGTGTGTGCTGTCGTGCTCGAAACAGCAGTAAGACTCAGTTTCGATTGAGCCTCTTGCGTCCGGTTCACGCCTCGGCGATGATGGCGACATAGTTGCCGCTCTGGTAGCCAGGTACAGGGTCGTGCGCCTCGTCATTGTGATACGGCAGGTTCTCCAGCAGTGTCTGCCAGTGGGAGATGCCGGAGAATCCAGCTGCACGCAGAGCCCTGTCATACCAGGGGATTTCATGCCAGTATGGCTTGTAGATATGCGTGTCCACATTGAAGAATGCCGTGCCCTCCAGCAACGGCTTGACGAGCGAATCGTCCAATCCTGCGGCCTGACGCAGACGCAGCACGATGCCGAGCGCAGATTCTGCGGGCACGTCTGTGAGCACAATCCGTCCATTCGGCGCGAGTGCTTCGCGATTGCGTCGGAATGTGGGGATGATCTCATCATCTGGGATGAATCCGAATGATGAGCCGTTGTACACGATGGTGTCGTACGGCGCTTGATTGTAGTCGAACTCCTGCGCGGTCGTGGCGACGATGTCAAGGCCTTTCGCACGCGCCTGCGCACCGAGCGCAGGTGACGGTTCGATAGCTTGTCTGACGCGGATGCCATAGCGTTCGGCGAGCAGGGTTTCGAAAATCCCGCTACCCACGCCGATGGACAGGATGGACCCGGGGTCGGTGTCCTTGCCATCCGGCGTGGTGGTCAGGGCTTTGTGCAGTAGACGCAGCCGGGATTCATAGATGTTGGGACGCAGCCGTTGCGTGTCGTCGAGGACGGTGTCATAGCCGGCGTACAGGTCTTCCTGTGGCTTGGTTGTGCTCATGGTTCTCTCTCCTTGTTGTTGGTGGGTTGGTTATTGGGTGGTTGACATGTTGGTTGAAATGTACTGACGTATTGGTGAATGAGTGGATTGTTGAATTGATAGACGAGCTGTTGACTCACAGTCGCGTATGAGTAGGCGACAAGACTCCGGCCGGCGTGCAGGAAGTGATTCGCAGACCTTCCCGTTGGCCGGCCCAAGCCCTGTCGCGACGTCACGCCTGTCCATAGGCCGCTCGGAATCCACGTTCCAGATCGGCGATGAGATCCTGGGAATCCTCCAATCCGATGGACAGGCGGATTGTGGTCGGTTCTATACCAATGGCGCGCTGCTGATCCGCATTGAACTCGCGGTGGGTGGTTCGCGCGGGATCGACGATCAATGACTTGGAATCTCCGATATTCGTCAAATACGTGAACACTTGCGTCGCGTCAATGAATGCGTTCGCCTGTTCGACACCACCTTCGAGCGTGAAGGCGAGTACTGTGCCGACGCCGCGCGGATAATCGCGTTCCGCGAGCGCATGGTCGGGGGAGTCCGGCAAACCGGCGTAATCTACGCGCGTGACGTGCGGATGCGCATCAAGGAAGCGTGCGACGGTTAGGGTGTTCGACACCGCACGTTCGAGCCTGACATCAAGCGTTTCCAAGCCTTGCAAGGTCAGATAGCTTTCGAACGGGCCGGGTTCGGCGCCGAGCAGCCGCAGGTATTTCAGCCGCAGCCGTTGGATGAACGCCTTGCGTCCGTAAGCGTCTACAAAGCTTCGACGCTGCCCGTGCGCTTCATCGCTGATGTTATGCACGAAGGAGTTGAACTGCGGGTAGCGTGGTTTCACGCCGTCCTGGGCGGAACGTTCCCCGTCATCAACATGGTTGTCCGGCCCGTAGTCGAGCTTCCCGGCATCCACCACCGCGCCGCCTACGGCATTGCCATGCCCGTTGATTGCTTTCGTGGTGGAATAGACGACGATATCCGCGCCATGCTCGATTGGTCTGAACAGGTATGGCGTGGGCAGGGTGTTGTCCACGACGACAGCGACACCGTGCCGGTGGGCGACGCGGGCGACCAGATCGATGTCAGTGATCCGCGTGGTCGGGTTTGACACGCTTTCCAGGAAGACAAGACGAGTGTCAGGGCCGATTGCTGCTTCAAGCTGCTGTTCGTCATCGACGGTATCCACATAATCCACGCCTACGCCGAGCGCGGGGAGCAGATTGTTGATGAAATCGAAGGTGCCGCCGTACAGGTCACGGGTTGAGACGATTCGTCCACCGTGGTCGGCGAGATTGAGAATCGTGGAACTGATGGCCGCCATACCGGAGGAGAAGGCCACGGCGGCGACCCCGCCGTCAAGCGAGGCAAGGCGCTTCTCAAGGACTTCCGGTGTGGGGTTGCCCACCCTGGAGTACAGGTGCGCGCCCGGTTCCAAACCGTTAGCCGCACGCGACCCGCGGGCTGCATTGCGCAGGTCGTATCCTGCGGTCGCGTAAATCGGCACTGAACTGGAATCCAGATGCCGAGGGGCGTTATAGCCGGCATGCAGCTGCCGGGTGGCGAATCCTTCGTCTTCTTCACTCTCTTCGCGTCCTTCGCCGCCTGCGACGCCGTTGCCTGCCACGGCAGGATCATCGGTGATTTCATTGATGTTTCCCATGCGGTCTCCTTATTTGGTCTCTTTGCCGGTCGGACGTTTGGCCCGGCCGGTTGCGCTTGATGCTGCGAGCTGATTTGTCGCAGAGTTGTCCTCAACCGTATGCGCCGAATCGTCAGACACGCATATCACTGGTTCAACACGTTTGTTGTGCGATTCCATAACCCGGCTCTATAGCGGGGTGTCCGTGCGCGGACGACAACGGTTTTTGAACTCCCTATAAGCATCTTGTATGCCGTCATCCTTGCCTTTGTGCACAGCGTGCGATTAGGTTCGAGGCTAATGCGGAACGGCCACACCATCACAGCCGAATCTGCCGCAGCAGAGAATCAAGGAGAACATATGTTGAACATCCACGGACGCGTCACCAAGGGTGCGGCGATCCTATGCACGTTGATCGCCGTATTCGCCTTTGACGCATGCAGTGTCAAGACGTCCGGGTCGTCATCGGCAAGCGGCGACTCGAAAGCCACCAGCACCACATACAAGTACGGGACCATCGAGTTTCCGAAGTCGAGCTCGCTGTGCAGCTCGCCGATCGCCATCGCCTTGGAACTCGGATATTTCAAGGCAGAAGGCATCAACGCGAAATTGGTGACCGCCGATGCGGAAACCCGCAAGGTCGGTCTGAACTCCGGGCGCTTCCCGGTTACGAACGGCGATTTCCAGTTCTTCCCATCGATTGAGGAAGGCGTGTCCGCCAGTGTGGTGGGCGCACTGCATAAGGGTTGCATCAAGATCGCCGTGAAGAAGGGGTCCAGCATCAAGACCGCGAAGGATCTGAAAGGCAAGAAAATCGGTGTCGACGAAATCGGCGGCACCCCGTACATGGCGGCAAATATGTGGCTCGGCCAGGCGGGTCTCAACGTCGATAAGAACAACAGTGATGTGACCTATCTGCCATATGACGATTCGAGCTTGGAATTCCAAGCGTTGCAGAACGGCGATATCGATGCAGCGGCATTGTGGGACCCGCTGCCTACCGTCGAGGAGCAGAAGGGTACGGTCGACATCATCTTCGACCTCGGCTCCGACCCGACTTTCGCCAAG
>NZ_JBJEIH010000097.1:16404-27524 GCF_051876855.1 Bifidobacterium sp. | reverse complement strand
TACAAATCACCGATTTCAACCACCCCAGCCTGCATTGTGCGAGCTAATCCTCACACAACGACCACCAGACCCAACCGCTCGATCGAACCAGGCCACCCCAGTCGTCACCATGCGAGCCAATCCTCACACAGAACCGGCTGAACACCTACAAATCACCGATTTCAACCACCCCAGCCGGCATTGTGCGAGCCAATCCTCACACACCGCCGTATGACCGGACCGGTCCGGCGATTTTGCCGCCGAAGCCGCCCTGCTACGAGCGCGGATTGCCGAACCAGCCGGTGTAGATGATCGAGAAGTTGCGGTTGCCGTATGCCGAGCAGGAGTCGCCCTCCCCCGCTCCAGCTGCGAGCGCCGCCGTGTTCGGCTGGTAAGGCGTGTAGATGTACAGCAGCGCGGTCGCCTTGTTCTCGATGTACACCTGGCTGCCCCCGCAACTGGCGTTCGGATTGTATTGGATGTAGTTCATGCCGCCTGCATGGTACCCGTACGTATCCTCATGCTGCAGATAGTATTTGTAGCGTTTCGCGGCACCATACACTTGCCGGAAGAACCCAGCGTACTGCGGGTCGCAGCTTGCGTCGTCCGGACAACTCAAGCCCATCGCAGCCTTGAACTGGAAGGCGGTCGTACTGGTCGCAGTAACCAGGTGCTGCTCCTTCTGCAGCACGGTGAGCAGGACTTTCGGGCTGACTCCGCAGGCTTTCGCTGATTTGCTGATGATCGCGGCAGCGGTTTCGCCTTGCGCCCCTTGGTATGCCTCACATTCGCTGCCGGCGGGCTCGTTCTCGCTATCAAACGTCATGACGCGCAGGCATTGGCTTCCCGTGCATGATGCGCCTTCCTTGTCGAGAAACGCCTGGATTTCCGCTTGGCTCATGGCGTTGCCGTTGAAGAACTGTCCGTCGGAGATGATGTTGCCAGGGTTGAATCCGTACTTTTCCGCGGTTTGATTCTGCCGGTATTGGGCGATGGCGATTTCCGTCCGCCACTGCACCACCCGGATCAGCCCCATGACCAGTGCCATCGCGCAGATGATCGCCACCATGGTTTCCAGCGCAATCAAGCATCGTTTGCCGGGATTCGCTTTCTTCCATGCCTTGCGATACCGGGTTTGCAATTGCCGTATTGCTTTCGAGAACGATGAAGCTTTCCGCCCACCGCCGCGTGGGGATGCGCCCATTGACGATGAACCGCGCGACTGCGAGGCGCGCGACGACGACCCCCGCGCAGATTTGGCGCGCCCCGCGGACTGTACGCTGGAGCCGGCACGCCGTCCGGAACCTCGTCCTGTTGATGATTTCACGGCACGTCCCGATTTCGGCTTGCCCGAAGATGTCGAGGCTTCCGCCTTCGCCGCCGCGTTCGTCGTGCTACCCAATGTCGTCGATACTCCCGGCTTTACCGTTTTTGCTGATGCTGTTAATTCCGTTGATTCTGATGACTCCGTTGATCCAGTGAAATCAGTTTTCCCCGCGGGTTCCGCCGTTCCAGTTGATTCCGCTGGTTCCATCGCATCCGTTGTGTCGGCAGGTTCCGCCATCGTTTTGGAGACCTCAGATGACGCGGCATGCGGCACCTTCGTTCCGACCCTCGACTCATTCTTGCTCGGAATCGGATCTTCCGCATGATTGCGAACGGTGTCATCCCCGGCATCAGGGTCGTTGCTCCCCTTATCATGCCGTTCGTTCAAGGTCATCGCTGTCATCACTGCCATTGTAAGGCGTCGTCAGCCCCAACGCTCGCGCATCGCCGAACTGCTAGGCTCCGAGCTCCGCGCGCGTCGGGTGCAGCCCGCTGACCGTCAAAGCGGCAAGCAGCGCGAACACCGCACCGAAAGGCCCAAGCCAAGTCAATCCAAGCTCATCGTTGACGACACCGCCAACCGCCGACCCGAGCGCGATACCAATGTTGAACGACATGGAGTTCAATGACGCCGCGAGATTCATCGATCCGGGGTGAGCTTGGGCCGCAACATCCATGTACAGCACCTGGGATGCGGAATTCTGCAGATACATGAACAGGCCCAGCACGATGAGCAACAACGCACCGGCGACCGGCAGAAGCTTCGCGAATGCGAGCAGACACAGCAGAACCGCCTGCATCAGGTAGATGGGCCGGATGCGAGCGAGAGGCGCCACACCGGTCCCACGATTGGCAAGCCTGCCACTGTACAGATTACTGCACAGACACGCCGCACCGAATACCATCAGTCCGATGCTGACAAAGCGTTGGGGAATCCCGATTTCGTCGCGCATGATCGGCGTCAGATACGTGTAGAACACGTAGCTGGCGGCCGCCCCGAACATCACCGCGAACACGCCCAGCCGGATGCGGCGATCGGCGAACAGGCGAAATTGCGGCAGAAAACCGATGGTCATCGGGTGGCTGTTGCGCGGCAACACAAGAATCATGGCGAACATCAATGCGATAGTCAGTATGACGATCAGCGCGAATGCGGCACGCCATCCGAAAGTTCCCGCGACCCACGTACCCACGGGCACGCCGACGACCGAAGCAATCGAGAAACCTGAGAACACCCACGCGATAAACCGCGTGCGATTCGCGGCGCTGGATACATCTGGCGCGTACGTCATGGATACGGCGACTGTGGTACCGGCCACGAGGGCGATCATAATGCGCGCAATGAGCAGAATCGGATAGTTCGGCGCGACCATGCACAGAATGTTGCCAACGAGGAACACCGCGACCAACGTCATATGCGTGGCGAAACGCGGGAAGCGCGCCGAAAGCGCTGAGCCAATCGGCGTTGCCGGGGCATATGCGACCGCGAACAGGGAGACGAGGTTGCCTACGGTGACTTCGCTGATGCTCAATCCGCGTGCGATTTGCGGCAGGATGCCAACCATGATGAATTCGCTGAGCCCCAGCATGAAACTCAGGGCGACCAGGGTGACGACCGCGGGCGTAAAGAACCGCTGGTGTCGGACGGCGGCATCCTCACGGCCATGACCGCAAGGCTGACCGGCCTGATGCCTTTGATCGCTCGGCACGTTCTGCGTGTCTTGCGGTGTCAGCGTACTCTGTGGCGCCTGCGTCTCTTGCGATGTCAGCGTGCCCTGTGGTGTCTGCGTGTTTTGTGGAATGCCTGTCGTCGTACTCTGCGTGTGTGTTTCGGCCATGCGCCACGTTCCTCCTGTACGACCCGTCCGGCCGCCCATCCCAGTGAACCACCGGGTGTGCCCGAACGCCCGTCCTCTGGCGCGTCAACCATCCGACGTCCCCGTCCACCGCCACCCGTCCACCGCTCTCTTTCGCCTCTCCCCCACAAACCGTCTACGCAAAACCGCCTGCCAGCGTAACCAGTTTGTACAAGAAATTGCGCAGGAAACGCAACACGCCGCAAACGCCACACAGACACACCACCACGCAAACACACCACCACACAGACACACCACCACATAGATACGCCAAAGCCCCGCTGCGATTGACGCAAGCGGGGCTGACGGTACTGTGTGCGCTGCCCGAAACACCGATTCGGCAGCGTGAACACCCGGGATTACAGGCGCTGCAAATACTTGCCGAGTTCGTACGGCGTCACCTGACGGCGATACTCCTCCCACTCCTGGTGCTTGTTGCGCAGGAAGTATTCGAAGGCGTGCTCGCCCAAGACACCGGCGACAAAATCGGACTTCTCCATGATCTTGAGCGCCTCGTCGAGCGATTCCGGCAACGGCTGAATGCCCATCGCCTTGCGCTCGGCATCGGTGAGCTCCCACACGTCGTCGCTGGTCGGCTCACCCAAGGTCATCTGCTGTTCGATGCCGTCAAGGCCGGCTGCAAGCAACACGGAGAACGCGAGATACGGGTTGACCGCCGGGTCGAGCGCGCGGAACTCCATACGCGCGGAATTGCCCTTGCCCGGCTTGTACTGCGGGATACGCAGCAGCGCGGACCGGTTGTTGTGGCCCCAGCAGATGTAGCTCGGCGCTTCCGCTCCACCCCACAGGCGCTTGTACGAGTTGACGTACTGGTCGGTGACCGCGCAGATTTCCGCCGCATGGTACAGGATGCCGGCGGCGAACTGTCGGGCGATAAGCGACATGTTGAACTCCTGGCCTGCCTCGTAGAAGGCGTTCGAATCGCCTTCGAACAGGCTCAGATGCGTGTGCATGCCGGAACCCGGCTGGTCGGCGAGCGGCTTGGGCATGAAGCTCGCGTGGATGCCGCGTTCGAGGGAGATCTCCTTGACCACCGTGCGGAAGGTCATGATGTTGTCCGCGGTGGTCAGCGCGTCGGCATACCGCAGGTCGATCTCGTTCTGGCCGGGGCCGGCCTCATGATGCGAGTATTCGACGGAAATGCCCATCTGCTCGAGCATGTTTACGGTCGCACGGCGGAAGTCCATCCCCGGGCTGCGCGGCACGTGGTCGAAGTACCCGCCTTCGTCGATGGGCGTGGGGGCCTTGGACCAGTCTTCCTGATTTTCAAACAGGTAGAACTCAATCTCCGGGTGCACATAGAAGGTGAAACCCTTTTCCTTGGCTTTGGCGAGCGCCTGCTTGAGCACGTGCCGCGGATCGCCGAGCGACGGTTCGCCGTCCGGGGTGAGGATGTCGCAGAACATGCGCGCAGTGCCTTGCGGGCCGCCACGCCACGGCAGGATCTGGAAGGTGGACGGATCAGGCTTGACAATCATGTCGTCCTCGGAAACACGCGTCATGCCTTCAATCGACGAACCGTCGAAGCCAAGTCCTTCCTCGAACGCCGCTTCGAGTTCGGCGGGGGCGATGGCCACTGATTTCAGTGTTCCCAATACATCCGTGAACCAAAGTCGGATGAAGCGCACGTCTCGTTCTTCAACCGTGCGCAGGGCGAACTCTTGCTGTTTATCCATAGTCCTCATCGTCCCATCGAAATATTACAGACATGCTACACGGTTGCGATATTCCCGTGACCATGCTGCGTTTTGCGTTGTGTTTCGTGTGTTGACCCGCTGATTTCGCAGGTCTTCATTGACCTTGGCGGATTCCTGTTGCGAGGCGCGCGGCCGTGTCGGCCGGCGGTCGAGGCTGATTGATTCGGCTACCCCGACCGCCGACTGCCGTCAACGCGCCACTTCGAGTGCTTCCTCGAGGGTGAACGCACGCGCGTACAGCGATTTGCCGAGAATCGCCGCATCCACGCCGAGCGGTGCGAGCTCCTTGATGGCGCGCAGGTCGTCGAGGCTGCTTATACCGCCGGATGCGGTGACATGTGCGTCGGTACGTTCGGCGACCTCACGAAGCAGGGTCAGGTTCGGCCCGCTCATCATGCCGTCACGCGCCACATCGGTGACGACGTATCGCGAGCAGCCGACGGAGTCGAGGAACGCCATGGTTTCGAACAGGTCACCGCCCTCTTTGACCCAGCCACGGGCGGCGAGCGTATGTCCACGCACGTCGAGGCCGACAGCGACCCGATCACCGTACTTCTTGATGACCGAAGCGGTCCAATCAGGGTTCTCGAGCGCTGCAGTGCCGATGTTCACGCGCGCGGCGCCTGCGTCAAGCGCTGCTTTCAAGCTGTCGTCGTCACGCACGCCGCCGCTCATCTCGATATTGACTTTCTCGCCCAGCTCCTTGACGATCGCACTGAGCTGGTCACGGTTGTTCCCGGTGCCGAATGCTGCGTCGAGATCGACGAGGTGAATCCATTGCGCGCCGGACTCCACCCAAGTGCGGGCGGCTTCGAGCGGGCTGCCGTAATCGGTTTCCGAGCCGGATTCGCCTTGACGCAGACGGACCGCCTTACCGTCACGCACGTCTACTGCCGGGAGAAGGGTGAGTGCCATATTGCCCTCGATTCTGCGGGTGTCCCGCTGTCAGTGCCGGAATACCGGCTGTTTCGGATGCTGTGTTCAGATGCTTGTATTCTCTCGGGCAGCCGCCGATGCGGCGACCTGTGCCGCGGCAATGGCCTGCGCCTGCTGCGGCGCGAACTGCCACTGCCCGGATGTCACATTGCCCGGATGTCACACTGCCCGGACCGCTTAGAAGGTCGAGACCCAGTTACGCAACAGCTGCGCACCCGCCTCGGCGGATTTCTCCGGGTGGAACTGGGTGGCGAACAGCGGTCCGCGCTCATAGGCCGCCACGAACCGGCTTCGCCCATACGTGCACCACGTCACCTTCTGCTCTTCCCCGCCGAAATCGATGTCTTCGGTGCCGTTTTCCACCGGCTGAGCGTCCATCGCCGCATAGGAGTGCACGAAGTAGAACCGCTCCCCGGTCAACCCGCGCAGTAGCACGGAGCCTTGCGGCGCCTCAATGGTGTCCCATCCCATATGGGGGACCACATCGGCATCCAGCAGATTCACATCCCCGTGAATCAGCCCCAAGCCGTCCGCCGGCTTGCCGAGCTCGTTGCCATGGTCGAACATGATTTGTTCGCCGACGCACACGCCGAGTACCGGCCGTCCAGCACGCAGACGATCGTAGACCACGCGGTCGCCACCGACCTTGCGCAGACTATCCACGCAGGCACCGAATGCCCCGACGCCGGGCACGACAAGACCGTCGGCCTCAACTGCCTGACGATGGTCCGACGTGAGGGTCACATCAAGACCAAGATTGGCGAGCGCGCGCACCATGGAGCGCACATTGCCGAAACCGTAGTCAAAGACCACTACCGATGTCATCGTTGTCCTTCCTTTCGTCGGGGGCCGGCATGTGTGCGGCCCGCCGTCCGGTGTTCGTGGACGTTTCCACGGTACTCCGGGATTGTTACCGTGTTCCCGTCTCGCGGCACGCCTTGGATGCGGCGTTACGAGATGGAGGAATTGCCGCGTCCGAATCTGGTATGCTTCGCGAGCACCGCCAAAGCCCCATCGTGATCAAGATCGGCGGAATCGAAGCTCTTGCGGTCGGCGAGGATATCCTCGAGCGGGGTGATGCCGAGCATCAGATCCTCAACGAATGGAGCCGCGGAGGCGAACAGGATCGGCGGCGCGAACTGCTCCCCCGCCTGACCTTGCAGAAACAGCGTGGCTTCGAGCTTGTCTGCGCGATTGACGGTGAGAATCACCGGCATACCAGACACCACGGTCGTCAAGTCCTTGGCTGCGGCTTCCGGGCTGTCGCCGTCAAGGTTGCGCAGGACGGCGACGGCGCCTTGCGGGTCATCGAGGCAGACGGCGCTGATGTCGCTGAGCTGGCAGAATGCGGCAAGCAATTCGGCCGAGGTCAGACGGGTGATAATCGCCGCCGCTTTCGCCTTGTTGCCGAGCAGCCCCTGCAACTCGTCGTCGAAGCTCGCTTCGATGGATTGCTGGGTTTCCGGCTGATCCGGGGACTCTCCGGTACCGTCGCCGGCAAATAGCGTGTCGTCCTGGCCGAAGCCGGAATCAGGATCCTGGGAATCAGGACCTTGTGAATCCTGGTTCTGGGAATCCTGCGACTGATTGAATTCTCGCTCGAAATCAGCCATCGCGGCGTCAAGGTCAGCGTCGTTGAAATGCAGACCGTCATCGTTGCCAGAGTTGCCGGAGTTTCCGGAATCACCGAAATTCCCGGATTCGCCGGCACCGCCGGACAGACCGGAATCGTCGCGATCGCCGGGGGTCGTCGTATCGTCGGCCATCACAGGGCTCCCTTGGTGCTGGGGATGCCGTCGACGCGCGGATCGGGCTCGATGGCGAACCGCAGCGCGCGGGCGACTGCCTTGAACTCGGCTTCCGCGATATGATGCGGGTCGCGACCAGCGAGCAGTTGCAGGTGCAGGCAGATGCCGGCGTGCAACGCGATGGATTCCATCACGTGACGGACAAGCGAGCCGGTGAAATGTCCGCCGATCATGCAGTATTCGAAGCCTTCCGGCTCTCCGGAGCACACCACGTACGGGCGGCCGGAAATGTCGATGACGGCCTTGGCAAGCGCCTCGTCCAGCGGCACGGTGGCGTCGGCGAACCTGCGGATGCCACGCTTGTCACCGAGCGCCTGACGCAGGGCCTCGCCGAAGACGATCGCAGTGTCTTCGACCGTGTGATGCACGTCGATGTCGGTGTCGCCGCTCGCCTTGATGTTCAGGTCGATAAGCGAATGCTTGCCGAGCGCGGTCATCATATGGTTGTAGAAGGGCACCGACGTGTCGATCTGGGTTTTGCCCGTGCCGTCAAGGTTCAGCGACAGGTCGATGGTCGACTCGCTGGTCTTGCGCACAATGTGGGCTGTACGTGCCATGTTTCCTCCTCAGTTCCGGCCTGCGGCGACAGACCGGTGTGCGGCTTTCCGTCAATGCTCGTTGGTTTGCGGGTTCGCTGGCTTGCTGGCTCGTTGCCGAAAACCGCATCGATGGACTTGTTGTCTTAGCGATGTTCGCGCTATTCGGCTTCCACGATGCGCAGCACTTCGGCGAGCGCTTCACAGAAGCGGGCCATCTCGTCGTCGGTGCCCATGCACACGCGCAGCCAGCCGTCCGGGCCGACCACGCGGATGAGGATACCGCGGTCGAGCAGTTCCTGGAAGATCCGCTCACGATTGTCGAAATGCCCGCCGAACAGCAGGAAGTTCGATTCGGAATCTGCGACTTGAAGCGGGACGCCCTTGTAGGTCTGGCGTTTGAGCCATGCTGCGGTCTGGTCGCGCACTTCGCGCAAGTGGGCGACACGGCTGAGCTGCTCGTCGGTGTGTTCGAACGCGGCGAGGGCCACGGCCTGAGTCACGGCGGACAGGTGGTAGGGCATGCGCACGATGCGCACGCTGTCGATGATGCCCTTCGAAGCGGCGAGGTAGCCGACGCGCGCGCCAGCATAGGCGAAAGCCTTGCTCATGGTGCGGCTGACCGCGAGGTTTTCATGCTTGTTGATGAGCGTGACCGCGCTCGGCGTGCCCGGGTTGCGGAACTCCACGTAAGCCTCGTCGATCACGAGGATCGGGTGAACTCCAGGCGCCGCGCCGGCGACATCAGCCTGTTCGCAGGCCGCAAGCAGGCGTTCGGTGTCTTCGAGCGGCAACGGGGTACCGGTCGGGTTGTTCGGGCTGGTGAGCAGCACCATGGACGGCTTGATGTCGTTGATTGCCTCGATGGTGCGGTCCACGTCAAGCGTGAAATCGGCGTTGCGGTGGACGACCTTCCACCCGGTGAACGTGTCGCGTGCGTATTCGGGGTACATCGAATACGTGGGGTCGCAGCTCAGCGCGGTGCGGCCGGGACCGCCAAAGGCCTGGAACAGCTGGAGCATGATTTCGTTCGAGCCATTCGCGCCCCACAGCTGGCTGATATCAAGCCGGGCGCCGGATTCCTTGGCGAGGTAGTCGCTGAAGGCCTGACGCAGCTTGATATGCTCGCGATCCGGGTAGCGGTTGAGCGTGGGGGCGATATCGCGGACACGTTCGACGATGGTGTCGATGACGTCCGGGTTCGGCGGGTACGGGTTCTCGTTGACGTTGAGACACACCGGCACGTCGAGCTGCGGGGCGCCGTACGGTTCCTCGCCGATCAGGTCGTTGCGCAGCGGGAGGCTGGAGGGGATGGTGTTTTCGCTCATCGCAGTCCTGCCTGCTCTTCCTGCTGCTTGATGGTCGCCTTGTCGTACGGATCGGCGATGAAGCGGCTCAGCACGCTCTCACCATGTGCGGGCAAATCCTCGGAAACGGCGAAGGTGTTGATACGCGCGGCGAGCGCCTTCAAGCCTTCCTCGTCGTATTCGATGACTTCGACCGGCTTCATAAAGGTGTGCACGCCCAGGCCGGAGGCGAAGCGCGCGGTGCCGGAAGTCGGCAGCACGTGGTTCGAGCCGGACATGTAGTCGCCCAGCGGGACCGGAGAGTACGGGCCGCGGAAGATCGCGCCCGCATTCTTGATGCGCGGTACGACGGCATTCGGGTCGGCGGTCTGGATTTCCAAGTGTTCCGCGGCATACGCGTTGGCGGCATCGATGGACTGGTCAAGATTGTCCGTCAGGATGATGCCGGACTGGCGGCCAGTCAGGGAGGTGGCGACGCGCTCGGCGTGCTCGGTGCGGGGCACGCGCTGGTCGAGGCTGGCCTGCACCTGCTTGGCAAAGTCCTCGGAATCGGTGATGAGGACGGAGCCGGCGAGCTCGTCGTGCTCGGCCTGGCCAATCAAATCGGCGGCAACCCAGCTGGGGTTCGCGTCCTTGTCGGCGATAATGGCGATTTCCGTAGGTCCGGCGACCGCGTCGATACCGACGATGCCGGAGACCATGCTCTTGGCGGTGGCGACGAAGATGTTGCCCGGGCCGGTGATCTTGTCGACCGGTTCGCACAGGACCTCGCCGTCCTGCGGCTCTGAGCCCTTAGCTCCGTAAGCGAACATGGCGATTGCCTGGGCACCGCCGACCGCGTAGACCTCGTCGACACCGAGGATGGCGCAGGTTGCGAGGATCGTCTTGTCGGGCAGACCGTCGGCGGTCGCCTTGCTCGGCGGGGTGGCGATGGCAAGCGATTCGACGCCGGCCGTCTGGGCGGGCACCACGTTCATGATGACCGAGCTCGGGTACACGGCCTTGCCGCCGGGCACATACAGGCCGACACGCTGGATGGGGATCCAACGCTCCGCGACACGGGCGCCGGGAGCCAAATCGGTGTGGAAGTCCTGCGGCACTTGGGAAGCGGACACCGCACGGCTGCGGCGGACGGACTCCTCGATGGCGGCGCGCACTTCGGGATCAAGCTCGTCAAGCGCCTGCTTCATGGCCTCGACCGGTACACGCAGATGCTCGGGACGCACGTGGTCGAACTTCTCCTCGAAATCGCGAAGGGCCGCAGCACCGCGGTCACGGACATCATCGAGGATCGGACGCACCAGATCGGTGGCTTCCTTCGTGCCCATCTCGGCACGTGGCATCGCCGCCAGCATCTCGGCACGGGTGAGGCGCTTTCCGCGCAGGTCAATGATTCGCATGGTATTGTCGCTCATACCCTCACATGGTAGCAACGGGCGAAAACCTTGCGCGGAAAAATCCCGGACTGCTGTCACATGCTGAGATGAGGCCACTGCGACAGGGCGTGACGGGACGCGTCTATGGCCAACCCTAAGCTATCTCGCCGCCATGCAACACAGCAGTCGCACCACGGGCAGATACCGACGGAAATCCAGTTCCGCACGACGATATCTGTCTGCCGTGCGACACCCAAATCACACCGCAGACAGATACC
>NZ_JBJEIH010000097.1:0-16304 GCF_051876855.1 Bifidobacterium sp. | reverse complement strand
GCCGTGCGACACCCAAATCACACCGCAGACAGATACCTACCGACAGCCAGCCAAAACCCAGCCTATCCCGCCGCGGTGCAACACAGCAGTCGCACCACGCGCCGGTACACCAGCAACCAGCCAGCAACCACCCGGCCATCACCGGCCGCCGCCCCTCAGGCGGCTGGCAGACAGCTCGGCCCGAAAAGAATCTTGATCTCCGCGAACAGCGAGGTGTCGCGCTTGACCCGGAACCGGTCGCCAAAGGTCAGCACTTGCGCGTCGCCCTTCTCCCCCATAATCGCGAGCTTCACTGGGCAATACCCCGGGTGGTTCATGAGCACATGCCCCAGCTGCATCACGTGGTCCCGATCAAGCGCGACCGGCGGCAGCGTAATCACGACAGGTCTCGAATCGTCGGCTTCCAGCGACGGCACCTGCATTTCGGTGGCGCGCAGGCTCACTGTCTCGTCGCGCACCTCTACCTGCCCGCGCACCTGCACGACCTCGTCGATGGCCAGTTGCGCGGCGGCAGCTTCATACACCTTGCCGAAGAACATGCACTGGATGGAGCTTTCCATGTCCTCCACCGTCACGATGGCCCACGGATTGCCCTTCTTGGACACACGTCGGTCCACGTTCGTGACCAGCCCGGCAATGGTGACCTGCTGGCCGTCGCCCATGGTCTTCGCCCGGTCAATCAGATGTGCAATCGACATTTCCCTGAGGTTCGCCAAAATCGCGGTCATGCCGCTCAACGGATGGTCGGACACGTACAGGCCGAGCATCTCGCGTTCGAAATTGAGTTTGGTCTTCTTGTCCCACTCCTCGATGTCCGGCACCACGACCGAAGCGTCGCCCATCATGTCCGCGCCGCCGTCATCGTCATCGGCGAACAGGTCGAACTGCCCTTCCGCCTGCTTGCGTTTGAGCCCGATCACCGAGTCGATGGCCGTTTCATGGATCTCATACAACGCCCGTCGATTCGGGTCGATTGAATCGAACGCGCCCGCCTTGATCAACGATTCCACCAGACGGCGATTCAACGCGGTGACCGGCACGCGGCGGATGAAGTCCATGAAATTCACGTACTTGCCACGGGCGGTTTCACGTTCCGCGATGATATCTTCAACCGCCTTGTCGCCCACATTGCGGATGGCGCCCAGGCCGAAACGCACGACATCGCCGACTGCCGAATACTCGAGCCGCGACTCGTTGACATCCGGCGGCAGCACCTTGATGCCCATGCGCCGCGCCTCGCCGAGGTACAGCGCGGTCTTGTCCTTGTTCGTGCGTTCGTTCTGCAGCAGCGCCGCCATGAATTCGACCGGGTAATGCGTCTTCAGATACGCCGTCCAGTACGAAATCAAGCCGTATGCCGCGGAGTGCGCCTTGTTGAACGCGTACCCGGAGAACGGGACCAGGATATCCCACACCGCCTGCGCGGCTTCCATCGAATACCCGTGTTCCTTCATGCCCTGGAAGAACGGGACTTTCTCCTTGGCCAGCACTTCGGGCTTCTTCTTGCCCATCGCTCGGCGCAGCACGTCTGCCTTGCCCAGCGAATAGCCCGCGAGGATTCGCGCGGCCGACTGCACCTGCTCCTGGTAGACGATCAGGCCGTAGGTCTCGCCGAGCACTTCTTTGAGCGGCTCCGCCACCTCCGGGTGAATCGGAGTGATTTTCTGCAAGCCGTTCTTGCGTTTCGCATAGTTGTTATGCGAATCCATATCCATGGGGCCCGGCCGGTACAGCGCAATCAGTGCGGAGATATCGTTGAAGTTATCAGGCTTCAGGGTCTTGAGCAGCGATCGCATGCCGTCGGAATCGAGCTGGAACACGCCGAGCGTGTCACCCCGGGCGAGCAGCTCGTAAGTCGGCTTGTCGTCAAGCGGGATCTTCGTGTAGTCGATCGGCTCTTTGCCGTTGTTGCGGATGTTCGTCAACGTGTCGCGGATGACCGTCAAGTTGGACAGCCCGAGGAAATCCATCTTCACCAGGCCGAGCGTTTCGCACGTATGGTATTCGAAGGTCGTGGTGATGGTGCCGTCGGTGCGTTCCAGCAGCGGCGACGTGTTGGTGATTGCCTCGGAACCCATGATTGTCGCGCATGCGTGCACACCGGTCTGTCGGATCAATCCTTCGATACCCTTGGCTTCCTCGGTGATGCGCTTGGCGTCCGGGTCGGCGTCATACAATTCGCGGAATTCGCGGGCCTCGGCGTACCGCTTCGACGTTGGGTCGAAGATGTCGTGCAGGCTCGCGTCCTTGCCGTTCTTGCTCGGCGGCAGGGCCTTGGTGATACGCTCGCCCACGGAGAACTCGTAGCCCATGATGCGCGCTGAATCCTTGAGCGCCTGCTTGGTTTTGATGGTGCCGTAAATCACGCATTGGGCGACTTTGTCGTGCCCGTACTTGTTGGCCACGTAGTCGAGGACTTTCATACGCCCGTCCGGGTCGAAGTCCACGTCGATATCCGGTAGGGAGACGCGTTCGGGGTTGAGGAAGCGTTCGAAGATCAGACCGTGCTTGAGCGGGTCGAGTTCGGTGATGCCCATCGCGTAGGCGACCATGGAGCCTGCTGCCGAGCCACGGCCGGGTCCGACCATCACGCCATGCGATTTCGCCCAGTTGATGTAATCTGCGACGACGAGGAAGTAGCCGCAGAACTGCATCTGGCAGATGACACCGCATTCATAATCGGCCTGTTTGAGCACTTCTATTGGCGGATTGCCGTTGTACCGGCGTTTGAGGCCCTCGTCGACATGCTTGAGGAACAGCGAGGTCTCGTCCCAGCCTTCGGGGCAGTCGAAGCGCGGCATGAACGCGCCGTCCTCGTGGTCGTCGAAGATCACGTTGCACCGGTCGGCGATGGCGAGCGTGTTGTCGCAGGCTTCAGGCAATTCTTTGAACAGGTCGCGCATTTCCTGCGCGGATTTGATGTAATACCCGGAACCGTCGAATTTGAACCGGTCAGGGTCGTCGAGCCGCGAACCCGAGTTGATGCACAGCATCGCGTCCTGCGCGTCGCGGTCCTCCTCATGCACGTAGTGGGAGTCGTTGGTGGCGAGCAGCGGGGCGTTCAGCTTCTTGGCGATGGTCAGCAGGTCTTTGGTGACTCGCTGCTCGATTTCCAGCCCGTGGTCCATGAGTTCGATGTAGAAGTTGTCTTTGCCGAAGATGTCCTGCATTTCGCCGGCGGCACGCAGGGCCTCGTCGAACTGGCCGAGCCGCAGACGCGTCTGGATGATGCCTGAAGGGCATCCAGACGAGCAGATGACACCCTTGTGGTAGCGCTGGAGTACTTCCTTGTCCATACGCGGGTAGCGCATGACACGGCCTTCGAGGTTGGCGACGGACGAGGCTTTGATGAGGTTCACGAGGCCTTCGTCGTTTTCCGCCCACAGGGTGAGGTGGGTGATCAAACCGCCGCCGGAGACGTCGTCAGGATTGCGTTCGTGATGCGGTTGCGGCACCCAGTTGGTGTCCCAGGAGACGCGGGTTTTGTCTTGGCGCGCGGTTTCCGGCGTCACATACGCTTCGATGCCGATGATTGGCTTGATACCTTGGTCTACGGCGTTGCGCCAGAGCTCGTAGGCTCCGTGCATATTGCCGTGGTCGGTGATGCCGACCGCCGGCATGCCGAGTTCCTTGACGCGCTTGACCAGATCCGGGATTTTCGAGGCACCATCAAGCAGTGAGTAATGCGTATGGTTGTGCAGCTGGACGAAGTTTCCGGAATCTGTCATGCCGTCCACTCTAACCAAGCGAGTTGACCGGCGGCGTGGCGTGCTTGGCTTCCAGCGAATCCAGCGCGTGTTGCAGATCGGCGGGGTAGCGCGACTTGACGGTCGTCCACACGTGGGTGCGCGGATGGCGGAATTCCAGTTGCATCGCATGCAGCCACTGGCGTTCGAGCCCCAGTTCCTTCGCCATGACCGGGTTCGCCCCGTACATCGGGTCGCCTACCAAGGGGTGCCCGATGGACGAGAAGTGGACGCGAATCTGGTGGGTTCGCCCGGTTTCAAGATTGACTTTTACCAGTGTGGCTTCGCCGAAACGTTCGAGCACATCCCAATGGGTGATCGCTTCCTTGCCGGTGGGGGTCACCGTGAAGCGGAAATCGGAGACTTTCGCCCGCCCGATCGGCGCTTCGATGGTCGCCTTGTCTTCCTTGAGATTGCCTTGGACGAGCGCATGATAGGTTTTCACGACCTCATGCTCGGCGAATTGCCGGCGCATCTCTTTGTAAGCGAGATCCGACTTGCATACGAGCATGAGTCCGCTGGTACCCACATCCAGCCGGCTGACGATGCCCTGCCTACCGGCTGCCCCGAGCGATGTGATGTGCACGCCACGCTGCAACAGGCTGCCGAGAACGGTCGGACCGGTCCAGCCGACGGAGGCATGGGCGGCGACACCGACTGGCTTGTCCACCACAATCACGTCGTCATCTTCATAGACGACCGCCATGTCCTCGGCGAGAGGTTCAGGCTCTTTGCGCTCTTCGGCTATATCGAATTCGACGATATCGCCTTCCATGAGGGTGCTTGATTTGGCCATGTCGCGGTTCAAACCGCGCACCTGGTTGGTTTCGATGAGTTCGGCGGATTTGGCGCGCGATATGCCGAGCATTTTGGATACGGCTACATCGAAGCGTTTGCCAATCAGGGCGTCGGGCGCTGGTGCAAGACGGCTCATCTGGCCCCACTCCCCTGGCCGTTCACCTCGCTATCCTCGCTATCATCTTCAGACCAACTAGAGGAGGGAATCGGCTTGCGACCGTCGAGACCGCTGCGGAATGCGACGCCACGTAACACGAGTGCGCACACACCGATTCCGGCGATGGTCAGGAAGATGTCCGCGACATTGCCGACCGACCATCCGTAGTCGATGAAGTCAACGACGCGACCGTCAAGTACATGTTCGGCGTACACGACACGGTCAATAAGATTGCCTGCCGCCCCGCCGAACGCGGTGCCCAACAGGACCGCCCACTCATGCGAATCGGTTTGTGCAGAAGCATACGCCAGCAACACGCACGCCACAAAGGCGAGGATGGAGATGAGCCATGTGTGCCCTGAAGCGAATCCGAGCGAGGCCCCGGGATTGCGCACGAGAACAAACGACAGCAGATGAGGGATGACCTCGATGATATTGCCGCCGGACAGTGCCTGTTTCGCCCACGCCTTTGTCCCTTGGTCGAGGACGAGTACAATCACTGCCGCAACAGCAAAGACGGCCACGTACTTGCTACGCGACCGTCTTGTTGTCTGAGGTGGATTCATGGATTCCAAACCTGAAAACCGTTACCTGGTCAGACCGCAATCAGTGACGACGCGGGCTGGACTGGGACTGGTCCACTTTGCTGTAGTTGTTGGAATCGGACACCTGGTTCATCAACTGGCCAAGGAAATCGGTGAGGCGAGTGCGATACTCGGTCTCGAACTGCTTAAGCCCCTGGATGTTGCCTTCGATGACCTTGACCTGGTTCTCGAGCTCGCTGCGAACCTGCTTGGCGTAGTTGTCTGCGCCAGAACGGGTCTTGTTGTCGTAGTCGGCGGCGCGACGCTGAACTTCAGCCTCGTAGTTGTCGGCTTCCTCGCGCTTGTTCTTCGCGTACAGATCGGCATCCTGACGGGTCTTGACGGAGTAGCCGTCGGCGTCGGCATGAACCTGCTTGTTGTACGCGTCGGCGTCGGCACGGGTGGACTTGTTGTAGTCGTCTGCCTCGTTGCGGGTGCGGCTCGAGTAATCGTTGGCCTTGGTGACAAGCTCTTCGTACTTGGCTTGGCTTGCCTCGGTGATTTCCTTGGCCTTGGCCTTGCCCTTGTCGACGTACTGGTCGTGCAGCTGCATGGCCAGGGTGAGCATGGCAGTGGCGCGCTCCGGCTCGCTGGAAGCGCTCTGGGCTGCGCCGGCGATCTTCTGGAGGCTGCCGGTTTCAGTGCTCGGCTCGACCTTCTCAATCTGCGCACGAAGCTTGTTCTCACGCTCACGGGATTCCTCGAGCTGACGCTGAAGTTCCTTGACCTGCGTACCGGCCTGCTGCTGGACGGCAAGCTGCTGACGTGCGGTGGCCAGTTCGCGGCTGAGGTTCTCCGTGTTGGCACGGAACTGGTCGCGTTCGCGGGTGACGGCGTTCAGCTGCTCGGCGACGTCCTTGTTGCCGGCTTCCTTGGCCGCCTGCGCGGTGAGCTGATCAATCTGCGTGCTGAGACGATCGACCTGGTTCTTGAGCTGGTCGTTCTGATTCTTGAGCTGCTCGCCCTGAGCCTTGGCCTGCTCAATCTGCTGGTTGAGCCCGTTGGCCTGCTCGGTGAGCTGGTCGTTCTCGTGCTTGAGCTTTTGGGCGAGGACGGTGGCCTGCTCGCTCTGACGCTTGAACTGATCGTTCTGCACAGCGAGTGCGCGGTTGTTCTCTTCAGCCTTGTGCAGCTGCTCGGTCGCGGTCTTCGCGGCCTGGTCCGCAGCGGAGGCATTGCCCGCCGTAGCCGCAACAGCCTTGAGATCGGTGTTTTCCTTCTTCAGGGACTCGATCTGGTTGTTCAGCTCGGAAATCTTGGCGTTGAGATTCGCCACTTCCTGGCCGAGAGGCTGCGTGGCCGGGCCATTCTGCATCGCCTGCTTGCCGAGAGCTTCGACCGTCTCGGTTACCTGGTCAAGGAAGTCATCGACTTCGTCGACGTCATAGCCTTCCTTGAAGCGTACCGTTTGGAAGGTATGCTCCCTAATATCCTTTGGCGTCAAAAGAGCCATAAATCTCCACCTCGCTTTGAGTAATGCCTCGCTGTGACGGTATCTATACCGATGCTAGCACGACCCATATGAATTCCTGACCGATTTCGCGCTCTTTTTTCGTGTCGCGGTCATGATATCTGCGTTTCATCTGGCGAACCACCGATCTGTCTTCAGCATTCACGTCTGTCTTCAGCATTCACGATGATGCGCAGGTGCCCACGCCTCTTCGTATATGCGCGTAAGCATTCGCGTCAGATGAGTGCCCGTAGCAATCCGAGCGCGAAATACAGGACGATGAAGCTCAGGTCGATGGCGATCGGCCCCAACGGCAGCGGCGGGATGTAACGCCGCAGCCACCGCAGCGGCGGCTCGGTCAGATCGTAAACCAAATTAATCAGATCACCGGCGATGCGCCCAGGACGCCATTGCGGGGCAAGCATGAACACCCAGTCGAGAATCATGCGGATGAACAGCACGGCGATGTACGCGTCGAGCAGCAGGTTGATTACGAAAATAGCCAAAGATACAAGCACAGGCCCAGCATAGCAGGAGGGCTTCGATGGTTACGCGCTCATCGAAGCCCTCATTTGGTGACAGGAATTGTGCTCTATGCGACCAGCCGGTGTCGGCAGGACCGGTGTCATCGGACCCGGTTTCGGCTAATGCCAAGCCGTACCGGCATCAGCCGCTCAGACCGTATCAGTCGGCGAAGAGGTCGTGTCCGGCAGCCTTGGATTCAGGCTCCTCGACCTTGATGTTGATCTGCGCAGGGCTCAACAAAAAGACCCGCGGGGTCACGCGCTCGATGGATCCGCGCACGCCGAACACCACGCCCGCCGAGAAATCGACAATACGGTAGGCAATCGCTTCAGGAACCCCGGTGAGATTCAGCACGACCGGCACACCGTCACGAATCGCACGGCCCACGAGCTGGGCGTCGTCATAAGTTTTCGGGTGGATTGTGGTGATCCGGCTGACACGCGCCGGGAACTGGCTGGCCCCACGGCTTGACGACGATGCCGACGAGCTTGCGGGCTGTGACGTTGACATCGGCGCCACCGTATGGTCGGAATCGAAGGTTGATTCCTTGTCGTCTTCCTCCTGGTCGAGCAGGTCGTCATCGTCGTCGACGACATCGGACATGCCCAGATAGGACATCGCGTTCTTCATGAACCCAGCCATCTCAGCTCCTTTTACTTACTCGTGCCTTGCGCCGTTCACCGCAGGAAATCCGGGATGTCCAGATCGCCCGGATCGTTCGACGGGACAACGCGGTGTTCGGTGGTCGCATCTCCGTCATCACCGTACTGACCGTAATTGCCGTACCCGTAGTTGCCAGCGGCGGGATTCTGCTGCGGGGCAACGTAAGGAGCGGCAGCCGGACGTTCAGGTGCCGGCGATGCCGGGTTCTGGGCGCCGGCGTCGATGAGGTTTCCGCCGGCCGGCTGCGCTTGCTGCGGCTGGGCTGCGGGGGCTGCCGCCGGTTGCGCCGGCTGTGCGTTGGCGGCAAGTGGCTGGGCCGCTGCCGGGGCGCCCGCGTCTGCGGCTTCCTTGCCCGCCTTATCGAATCCTGCCGCGATGACAGTGACGCGCACCTCATCGCCATAGGCGTCGTCAAGCGAAAGACCCCAGATGATCTGGGCTTCGGGGTGGATGGCCTTCTTGACCAGTTCCACGGCGTTGGACGCTTCGAGCAGCTTGAGGTCGGTAGGACCGGCGATGTTGACCAGCGCGCCTTGAGCACCCTCGATGCTTTCCTCAAGCAGCGGCGAGCTGATGGCGATTTCCGCGGCCTGGGTGGCCCGGTCCTCGCCCCGCGCGGAGCCGATGCCGAACAGCGCGGTTCCGGCGCCGCGCAGGATGGTGGTGACGTCGGAGAAGTCCACGTGGATGTACGGGTTGTTGGTCATCAAATCGGTGATGCCCTGCACGCCGGCGAGCAACGCAGTATCTGCGGTTCGGAATGCGTCAACAATGCCGATGGACTTGTCGGACAGCTCGAGCAGGCGGTCGTTCGGAATGACGATAATCGCGTCGACTTCCTTGCGCAGGTTCTCGATGCCCAGTTCGGCAGAGGCTTCACGACGCGGCCCTTCGAAGCTGAACGGCTTGGTGACCACGGCGATAGTCAGTGCGCCCTGCTGCTTTGCGGCGCGCGCGACAATCGGGCTGGCGCCGGTACCGGTGCCGCCGCCCTCGCCACAGGTCACGAAGACCATATCGGAGCCCTTCAAGGCCTCTTCAATATCAGACTGATGGTCCTGTGCGGCCTTCGCACCCTTCTCCGGGTCCGCACCAGCGCCGAGCCCACGGCTGGTGGCATCGTTGAGCGCGATCTTGATGTCGGCGTCCGAGCGCATCAGATCTTTCGCATCAGTGTTGATGGCCACGAATTCAACGTTTTGCAGACCTTCGACGATCATGCGGTTGACAGCATTGCCACCGGCTCCGCCGACCCCCACGACCTTGATATTGGTCTTGTCGTTGAAATTGTCTGTCTGGGCAATCTCGCTCACCATTGTCTCCTGTCACTTACGGTTATGCTCAACTGTAGCGCAAAACCAGTAACACATACGTTATTTCTTGGTATGTACCGCGATTTTTTCACGTGTCGCGGAGCAGCCAAGGGTTCCGTCAATAGCTTACGTCCATCGGATCGTCGCCGAACAGCGTTTCTCGTTGTTCGTGTGTCGTGGTCCTGGACTCAAGCCATCCATACGGCAGGTGCACCTTTTTCGCGTATCGCACACGACCACGCGGTTTGTCGATGATTCGCTGTGGGTACGGGGCTTGCGGATCGAGCGTATCCATGACGCGCTTGACATCCGCAATACTTTCACATTCCATGAAGGCTTTGCGCGTCGTGCCACCGACCGGGAATCCTTTGAGATACCAAGCGATATGCTTACGCAGGTCGTGCACCGCCATGCGTTCATCACCGTCGTAGAACTCGGTGAGCAGTCCGGCGTGACGAAGAATCACCGCGCACACCTGGCCAAGATTCGGGTTTGTCCTCTCGTCGCTTCCTTCGAAGGCGTGTTTGATATCAGCGAACAGCCACGGCCTGCCTTGACATCCGCGACCGATCGCAACGCCGGCGCAACCAGTCTCGCGCACCATCGCCAGCGCATCATCCGCGCCCCAAATGTCCCCGTTACCGAACACGGGAATGTCCAAACGCTCCACCAATTCTCCGATGCGACTCCAGTCGGAATGACCGCCATAATATTCGGCGGTGGTACGGGCGTGGAGGGTCACGGCGGCGCAGCCCTCTTCTTGGGCGATATGCCCGGCCTCGAGGAAGGTCTCGTGCTCGTGGTCAATGCCGACGCGGATTTTCGCGGTCACCGGAATGCCTGCCGGCCCGCACACGGATACCACGCGGTGGATGACCTCAGTGAACAGGTCGGTTTTCCACGGAAGCGCCGAACCGCCGCCGCGCCGGGTGACCTTGGGCACCGGACATCCGAAGTTCAGATCGACATGGTCGGCCATATTGTTGTCAACGACGATGCGTGCCGCCTGCTCGACGATAGACGGATCGACCCCATACAATTGCAGGGAGCGGGTTTTCTCGCACGGTGCGAAACGGCACAGGCGCAAAGCCTTAGGATTGCGGGCCACGAGTGCGCGGGCAGTAATCATTTCGGCGACATACAAGCCGTCTGGCCCGTACTCTTCGCAGATCACGCGGAACGGCCAATTGGTCACGCCCGCCATCGGAGACAGCATGACCGGCGTCGGCACATGAATGCGCCCAAGATCCACGGGATGAATCTGCACCGGACCGGCGGTCGCCGTAGAACGGGGATCTTCGCCGAGTCTGGAATCTCCGCGCTCGTCGATGACGTCCTCGTCGTGCTTGCTCATACCCTTGGATTCCTTTCCCGTAAGCGCTTACTTCCCATCCCGGCGCACCCGCCAACTGATTGTGCGGGTGTACTCCTCCACCGCACACATCCACAAACTGGCTACGCTAAGCAGTTTCCCAGCGTAACCAGTTTGTAGACGGATGACCACGCAGGCATGCACTCTCCCACACGCACACTCACAAACTGGCTACGCCAAGAGGCTTCCCAGCGTAACCAGTTTGTAGAAAGATGGCGCGCGCGATAGCGGTATCAGTACAAGCCGCCTGCTTCGGCAATCTTCACCGGCTGGGTCTCGTCGATGCCGCTTTCCTTCGAAACGTCCACGCCACCGTCGGCCGCCTTCACGCCAGTCACGCTGGCCGGGCCTTCCGGATAGCGCACACGCTTCTCGCTCACGCGATCAGCCACATAATCGGCGACCTTGTCAAGGCTGACACGCTCCTGCTGCATGGTGTCGCGCTCACGAATCGTGACCGCGTTGTCGTCAAGCGTGTCGAAATCGACGGTGACGCACAGCGGGGTGCCGATCTCGTCCTCACGACGGTAACGACGGCCGATGGCGCCCGCCTCATCGTAGTCGATCATCCACTCGTGCTGACGCAGGTCGGCGGCGAGGTTGTGGGCAATGGTCTGCAGCTGCGGCTTCTTGCTCAGCGGCAGCACCGCGGCCTTGACCGGGGCCAGACGCGGGTCGAGACGCAGCACCGTGCGCTTGTCCACGCCACCCTTGGTGTTCGGGGCCTCGTCCACGTCGTACGCGTCCACAAGGAAAGCCATCAGGGAGCGGGTCAGACCGGCGGCCGGTTCAATCACATACGGCACGTACTTCTCGCCGGTGGCCTGGTTGAAGTAGCTCAGGTCCTCGCCCGAATGCTTCGCATGCGCGGACAGATCGAAGTCCGTACGGTTCGCGATGCCTTCCAGCTCGCCCCAATCGGAGCCCTGGAATCCGAACTTGTACTCGATATCGACCGTTCGCTTTGAATAGTGCGCGAGCTTCTCCTTCGGATGCTCGTAATGACGAAGATTCGCCGGGTTGATGCCCAAATCAAGGTACCAGCGGGTGCGGGTGTCAATCCAGTACTGATGCCAATCCTCATCGGTGCCGGGCTCGACGAAGAACTCCATCTCCATCTGCTCGAACTCGCGGGTACGGAAGATAAAGTTGCCGGGCGTAATCTCGTTGCGGAACGACTTGCCCATGTTTGCAATGCCGAACGGCGGCTTGGAACGGCTCGCCATCATGACGTTCTTGAAGTCCACGAAAATGCCCTGCGCGGTTTCCGGGCGCAGATAGTGCAACGAGTTCTCGTCCTCGACCGGTCCGAGATGGGTGCGCAGCATCATGTTGAAGTCACGCGGTTCCGTCCACTTGCCGCGCACGCCGCAATCCGGGCACACAATATCTGCCAGACCGTTCTCCGGCATCTTGTCGCCGTGCTTTTCTGCGTATGATTCCTGCAGCTTGTCGGCACGCTGGCGCTTGTGGCAGTTGAGGCACTCGATGAGCGGGTCATTGAACACGGACACGTGGCCGGATGCAACCCACACTTCCGGCGGCAGGATGATGGAAGTATCCACGCCGACGACATCGCCACGGGTGACGACCATGGAGCGCCACCATTCACGCTTGATATTGTCTTTCAGCGCGACGCCGAGCGGGCCGTAATCCCACGCGGAACGGGTGCCGCCGTAGATCTCGCCTGCGGGGAACACGAACCCGCGACGCTTGGCGAGGGAGACGACTTCATCGAGTTTAGAACTAGCCACAATGCACCTTCTGGTTTGACGGTTTTGGGACGTATGACGGAAGTCAAGCTTACCGATACGTTCTGACACGAAGCCGGTGCCGGGTGCCGGGTGCCGGGTGATAATCGGCTCACACGTCGACCGTCGGACGTGAACGTCCCACCCTACTCAGGGACAGTAATGCCAGGTTGCGTATGTCTGGGCATACGTCGCGCGACAGATACCAGACGTTCCGATCTGACCGGGGACCGTAATGCCGGGTTGCGTATGCCCCGACATACGTCGCGCACAAACTGGAAGACACCCTGCCCTGCCCGGGGACCGTAATGTCGACTTGCGTATGTCCGGGCATGCGTCGCGCACAAGCTGGAAGACACCCTGCCCTGCCCGGAGGTCGTAATGCCAAGTTGCGCATGCCACGGCATACGCAGGGCGCCAGACGATAGACAAAACCGCACACCCCGGAGGTCGTAATGCAGGGTTATGTATGTCTGGGCATACGGCAGACGACAGGCGGAAAACGTCCCGCCCTATCCGGGGACAGCAATGCCGCCCTGCGCATGCCCCGACATACGCAGGGCGCCAGGCGATAAACAAACCGCACACTCCCGAGGTCGTAATGCAGGGTTATGTATGTCTTGGCATACGGCAGACGACAGACACCAGACGTTCCGATCTGTCCGGGGACCGTAATGCCGGGTTGTGTATGTCCGGGCATACGCAACCCGCGGAATACTGTCGGACGCGGCTGAGTTCCGGCGAGATTTGATCAACCACGCTTGTCGCAACATACAGGATTTGTGAGGAGACCGGAACAATGACTCAGGCATCACACGTCTACCTTCACCGGCACGCTGACGGCCATGAGGTCTGATAGAACCGTCATCGTGTGAGGATTGACTCACACACTCACCGCTTTCCGACTTGAAAACGACCAATCCGGCTGACAGAACCGGCAGCGTGCGAGGATTGACTCACACACTCACCCCTCACCAACACGCTGACCACCAACACGGCGGACGGAACCGCCACCGTGTGAGGATTCGCTCACACACTCGCCCCTCACCGGCACACCGACAACCAGAACGATTAACGGAACCGGCAATGTGCGAGGATCCACTCACACACCGACCACCAAGACAGCAGGGAACGGCTGGCACAGTCGATAGGACCGGCAGTGTGTGAGGATCGACTCACACACTCGCCCCTCGCCGACTTGAAAACGCCTAATCGAATCGTCAGAACCGGCATTTGTGAGGATCCGCTCGCACACTCACCGCTTTCCGACTTGAAAACGATCAATCCGGCAGACAGGACCGCCACCGTGTGAGGATCCACTCACACGCCCACCCCCAACCGGCACACCGACAACTAGAACGATTAATGGAACCGGCAATGTGTGAGGATTGGCTCACACACCGACCACCAAGACAGCAGGAAACGACCATCAGGACAGATAGAACCGCCACCGTGCGAGAATCCGCTCACACACCGACCACCGGAACAGCAGGAAACGACCATCAGGACGGATAGAACCGCCACCGTGTGAGGATCCACTCACACACTGGCCGTCGGGACAGTCGGAAACGACCATCAGGACGGATAGAACCACCACCGCGTGAGTATTCGCTCACACAGTGCGGTATCGCAAGCAGTCAGCGCGCTGCGGCCAGGCATCGGGGCGGGATTTCAGTCACCACCAGAAATACGGCGAGGCGGGCGGGAACCAACTCAATAGGTTCCTGCCCGCCTCGTTCACTGAGCAGTCAAACCGGACGGTCCAACCTGCAAAACCAGTCCAACCGAGCGGTTTAACTAGCCACGTCGGTCAAACCAGCTAAACCAGCCAGCTAAACCAGCCAGTTGAACCAACCCGGCCAGCCCAGAGCCAACAGCCACGCCATCTGGCAGCCGCTCTCGGCTCAGACGCACCCGCAGCACCACTCCAGCAGCACCACTCCCGCAGCGCTTACTTGGACACGCCGGAGGTCGCGTTCTCAATCGCGTCGGAAGACGCGTTGGTCTGGGTGGACCCGGAGTTGAGAATCGCGAGAATGCTGCTGTTGATGGTCACGGTGCTTTGCGCATCGTCGTCGGCAATCGAGTAGCTCACACTGGTCGGCACTGCGATACGGTCGATGCGCTGCACCTGGTCGACGAAGTTGCGCAACGCGTCATAGCCGCCTTGTGCACTGATGGTCACCGGCACGGCAACAACCTTCTTCGCACTGATCTGCGCGGACGCGTCACCCGGCAGAGTAGCGGCGGCAGCAGTTCCGAAGCTCACGCTCTGGATGGTGGTACCGGAGTTGACAGCCGCACCATCAAGCGATGCAATGAACGCCGACTGGTCGTAGCTCGTAGGAATACCGCGCTGGAGCTCAGCAAGACGGTTCTTGTAGAGCGTGGTGTTGGCGCTCGCCGTGTTCAGCAGGTCGATGTCCTTCTGCAGCTTGTCGTTCTGCTTCTGGATTTGCGCGGTTTCTGCCTTTGCGGCGCTGACTTTCTCTGAGGCCGGCATAATCACGGATGACCAGGTCACACCGAGCATGATTACGATGAGGACGATCAGGCCGATCCATATCGCCTTTTGCTTGTTGAAATTCATCGTTATCTCCTTGGTGTTGCGTTAGTTGCTCGAGCTGCTGGACGAGCTGGACGAGCTGGAGCTGCTGCTTGACGAACCGCTGCCGTCCGCCGCCGCGCTCAGCTGGTTGCGCAGCGTGGTAACCATGTTGCGCAGGGTCTTGGAGGTACCACCGGAGTTGTCGCTACGATCGGTGGTGTTGCCGTCGAGCTTCAGCGCGATGGTTCCGGTGTACGTGTAGCCACTGTCCTGCCCGCCGGTCACGGAGCTCAGGTCTCCGGTCACGAAGCCGTTGACGCCAGCGAAGTTGTTGATGAACTGCTGCGCGGAGATGAAGTTCGGCGAGGAAACGGTGAAGCTGACTTGGATCACGCCGTTACCGCCCCACACGCTCGCATCAGAAGAGGTGCTTGAAGTCCCAGAGGATCCACCACCCAGCTGATATTCGGTCAGCTGGAGGCTCGTATACTTGGCGCCTTCAGGCAGGGACGCGTTGAGCTGATCGGTGACAGCGAGCCAGTTGATTTCTCCGTACAGCGCAGCGACACGCGCCACGTTGATGTCGTAGGAGGTGACGAGCACGTCCTGGATCTCCTTGAATTCCGCCTTGCGGGCGGTCAGGGTGGTCTGCTGGAGCCGTGCATCGTCGGTTTCACCGCGTGCCGCGACAACGAACTGGTTAGCGACAAGCCCCGCGATGAAGCACAGTACCAGCACGCCGACGGTCACGAAGCCCATGATTTTGGCGATTTGACGGTCCTTGTTGATGGCCGCGACCGACTTCGGCAGGAGGTCGACGCTCAGACTCCACTGGTCTGACGGAGTGAGCTTGCCGGTTTTCTTGGACTTGCCGAGGCTGGACAGGTCGGCGTTGAGGATACTCCCCTTGGCCTTCTTGCTATCCTTCTGGTCGTTGCTCTTGTCTTGGCGGCGCGGCGCGGACTTGTCGCCTTTGCCGCTGTGGCTACCTTTGCTGAATGCGCTCATCGTGGCCTCTTTCCTAGTGCAAGCCCGAGGACCGCCGCATATTCGGGTCCGTGGACGTTGATGTTCTGCCGCTTGGCGTCCTCTCCGACGATGAAGTGGGTGAAGGGGTCGCCGATGGTGACGGTCTTGTTGGTGGAGCTGGCGAGCACGGGCGGGAAGCCGGCGAGCATGGAGCCCGCTCCGACCAGGACGATATCGTCGGCCACCATTGCCGGGTGGTCGGTGTTGTACACGTTCAGAGTGTTACGAATACCGACGATCAGCTGTGCCGTGGTGTCACGGATGATTTCCTCGGCTTTTTCGAGCCGTTCGTCGCCGACGACGTTCTGCAGACCGATGCGGTTCTTGATTTCGAGTGCGCCTTCGAACGGGATGTCGAGTGCCTTGGC
>NZ_JBJEIH010000096.1:0-5778 GCF_051876855.1 Bifidobacterium sp. | reverse complement strand
ACAACGCCGAACCCAGCCTCGACGAACTGGTCGGCACCGCGACCAACACCGCGATTCTGCCCGAGCCGGACGCGCACGCCTATGATTCCATCGCCACCGGCGAATCCGACCCGCTGATCCTCGGCGGGCACAAGTTCACCAGCCGGTTCATCCTGGGATCGGGACGGTACGATCTTAACCTCATCAAGGCGACCATCGAGAACGCGGGCACCCAGATCGTCACCATGGCGTTGCGCCGCTGCCGCACCACCGACAACAACCTGCTCGACTACATTCCCAAGGGCATCACGATGCTGCCGAACACATCCGGCGCGCGCAACGCAAAAGACGCGGTGCGCATCGCCCGGCTCGCCCGCGAAGTATGCCAGACCGATTTCGTGAAAATCGAAATCGAGCATGAGACGAAATACCTGCTGCCGGACAACCGCGAAACCATCAAAGCCACGGAAATCCTCGCCAACGAGGGGTTCGTCGTCATGCCGTACATGTTCCCCGACCCCATCGCCGCACGGCAACTCGAGGAGGCGGGCGCCGCGTGCGTCATGCCGCTCGGCTCGCTGATCGGCTCGAACAAGGGTCTGCGGATGCGTGATTTCATCGAGGTGATCATCGCCAACGCGCACGTGCCGGTAATCATCGACGCCGGAATCGGCCGGCCAAGCCAGGCGGCCGAGGCGATGGAAATGGGCGCGGACGCGGTGATGGCGTACACGGCCATCGCTAGCGCCGGCAACATCCCGCTCATGGCGAGGGCGTTCAAGCATGCGATTGAGGCGGGACGCGAGGCGTACCTGTCCGGGCTGGGCACGGTGACCGAAGGCCATGCCGTACCGTCAAGCCCGACGAACGCGGCGGATTACCTGCACTGAGCGACGCCGCTCAGGTATGCGGCGGTGGCAGTCACTCAACGTTGATTGTCCGCCACCGCTGCATGCAGAATCATGCCTTTGCCCATCGGTTCAGGAAGTTGCGCTTCGCGGGCACCACAGATACGCGAGATACCCGTCGATTACCCAGTGCATTTATGCAAATCGTGGGTTAAGGTTTATGCAAATCGTGGGTTAAGGTTAACGCAGATTGCCGGCTGGGACCGCCGACCGCGGAAATTCAGCTCGGCACAGCCGGTAAGTCGCAGTACGGTTTCTCATCGATTGCCGATTCACAGCAGCGAGAATAGACCGGGCTGACAGACGTCAGCAGACAAGAAATTCCCGCACGAAGAATACGCGGCCGATGCCATCGGGCCATATGCCCGACTGAACTCACATGGACTGTGGGAGAACGTCCATCAGTCTGTCGTCAGAAGAACAACTCCTGGTTTTTCGTGGGAGATTATTACGAATATGCGAATCCGATGGTGTTCTCCCACATAGCTATTTCGGGGCAATTTCAAGAACCGCGGAATTCCAACATTCTCATTTGGGAGATATTGCCCAGAAGCACGCAATGCTCACAAACTCCCGGATTCGAGTGGGAGAACATCGGCGAATCCAACTTCTCCCGGGAGAACACCGCCCAAAGAACCGGACCGGCCTGAACTCCCAGATTCCAACGGAAAACATCATTCAGCCGACCAGTCAGACCAATCAGCCCGCCGACACCGCCAGCAAACCACACCGCAGCACCGACGCGCCCGCAAGCCACACCGCCGACGCACCAGCCCACAGCACCACGACCGACTACCGCAGCGCCTCCTGCAAATCGCGGTTCTGGTAGCGCTCGTGCAGCAGGCAGTACCCGCCAAACACCAACAGCCACACCAGTCCGGCGATGGCCGGGCCGCGCGTGTCCGCGGCGAGGAACAGCGTCACGTACACGAACACGAAGAACGCAATCGCGAGCGCATCAGTGAACCGGTAGGCGGGCATCAGGAAGCCGTCGGCGATGAAGTCCGGCGAGCGGCGATACCGTTCGTGCGCGATCATCGTGAGGATGTAGATGAAGATGATCACCGCGCTGGAGGCGCTGGCGAACAGCACGAACGCACTGGACATCTTCGGGAACGCGTTGATGATCGGCGACAGAAGAATCAGCGCGGCAGATACGAGAATCGCGCGGGCCGGCACACGGCGGCTTGAGACGACACCGAGCTTGTTGAGCTGCGGCGACGGCGAGTCCACGGCAAGCTGGTACAGGTGACGCCCGGCCGAGTAGAGCAGCGAGTTGAGGGCGCTGGACGCGGCGGTGATCACAACGAAGAACACGAGCGCGGCGGCCCAGTCGAGGCCCGCATAGCGGAACACCATGATGAACGGCGAGGCGAAGGAGCCGTCGGCATTGGGCTTGAAGCTGCGCCACGGCACAATGACCATAATCGCCAGCAGCGCGCCCACGTAGAAGATGAGCACGCGCATGATGATCTCGTTGATTGCCTTCGGCAGCACTTTGCGCGGGTTCTGGGTTTCGGAGACGGTGACACCGACAAATTCAATCATTTCGTAAGCGAAGAACACCATCTGGAAGCTCATGAGGAAGGCCAGCCAGCCGTTGGGCGCGAAGGAGAAGCCGTTCCACAGGTTGTCGAAGCCGGCGTGCCCGGCGGGGCTGACGCCGTCCGAGCCGGGGATGTGAACGGACGGGTAGTGGTAGTGGATGACCACCATGACGATGGCGGTGACGATCATCGCGACGATGAGTGTGATCTTGATCATCGAGAACCAGAATTCCGCTTCGCCGAACGCTTTGACGGCAATGAGGTTGATGGTGGTAAGCGCCGCAAGGAAGCACAGTTCAATCAGCCATTTCCAAGCGCCCAGCTCGATGCCGAAGGTGCGGAAGAAGGTGACGAAATACGTGCTGACCGCGGTGATTTCGGTCATGCCGATCAGCACGAGGACGATCCAGTACGACCAGCCGGCGAATCTGCCCCAGCCGTGGCCGAGATACCGGTCGATGAAGTTGATGAAAGTGTGCTGGCTGGGGTCGCGATACATCATTTCGCCGATGGCGCGCATGAGTAGGAACATGATTGCGCCGACCGCGATATACACGAGGACGATGCTCGGGCCGGTGAGCGCGATGGATTTGCCCGAGCCGAGGAACAGGCCCGTGCCGATGGTGCCGCCGATGGCGATGAACTGCACGTGGCGGTTGGTCAGGCCACGTTCCATCTCGTTGCCCTTGTCCAGGCTTTCAACGGAGGCGATGCCGGCGGTTTCGTGGGGGTTGGGTTCGGCACCCGCCGGAGGGTTGGACGCGGCGGCGGGCTTTGTGCTGGCGGCTTGTGTGGCGCCAGCTTGCGTGTGGACAATTTTCGTGATGCCGGACTGCGCAGCGTCTGTCTTCACGCCGTCGGCTTTCGCGTTGTCCGCGGAAGAGGAATGTTCAGAAGAAGTCATAATGTTCTCAACCCTACTCCTGTCCGACGGCAACGGCGACAGCACCAATTTGTGACGGCTGGCGACCACGAACGCAGGCGATTATGCGATGGACGTCTGCGATGGCTTACGGCGCCGAAGCGGTTCCGCAGACGACCCCTCACAGCCCGCTCCTCGCCCCTCAGTGGTACCTGTAGTTTTCGTAAAACTCCAACGCTTCTCTGGCTTCCTCGATGAACGCGTCGACACTGTCCTTCTTGTACGTCTCCCGGAAGCGCGCGACCGGCAGCTGGGACGGAACGAGCATGTCGGAGGTCACCGTCACGTTCTCGGGGTGATGCGTCTCCCATGCCGCAAGCGACTCGATTCTGTCAAGCAGGGAATCGACGTCATCGATCCTGTACCCCTCGTTGAAGAAGGTGAGCTTGAAAACCTGGTTGCGGACCTTCTCGGCCGTGAGCGTGTCCATAATCGCCTTTCTGTGGATTCTGCGGGCAATTATCCACCATCATACCCATCGCAGGCGGCTGACTCCGGTGGCAGCGGCAAGACAGTGGCGATAGTCAAAACTATACGTGCAAGCGAATAGTTGTGACTATCGCTCCGCCCAATCCAGAAATCTTGAGGCCCAAATATCATGTATTATTCCGGAATCGGTATGATTATGTATATACTATGGCTATGAAGCAGATACGAACGGACGGAACATTTGTCACCGTAGCCCAGGCAGCCTCATGCCTTGGCATCAGCCCCAGACGCGTCCGCGCGCTGGCAGAACAGGGCACACTCGGCGTCGCCGACATCGCGCAACACAGCCTGCTTATCAGCAATGAATCAGTACTTGCATACAGGGCACGTCCTCGCTCGGCAGGCCGGCCGCTATCCCCACGCATGGCTTTCGCCGCGCTGTACCTTATTGCGGGGCTGCCCGCAACATGGATCACCTCACAAGAACGGTATCGAATCCGCAGCATGCTGAAGTCAACGGATGCGCGTCACTTGTCTGAAACCGTGCGAATGCGCGCCACTCGAACCTGCTTCTGGGCACATCACTCAGACATCCAGGTAATCCGGCGGTACATCATTCCATCTGGATGCACTGACCAGACCGCCCCAACATTCCAGCTGGAATCCCCCTCCATATTGGAAGGCTATCTTTCGGCGGCAATCAGCACATCCCTGATGAAGCGCACCTTCATTCGCGAAAACACTCCCCCAACGACATTGATCATACACACTGCAAACTTTCTTCCCCCGCATGGCGACGAGATGCCCATGAGCGTCTGCGCCGCCGATTTGGCGCAGTCGCCGGACCCAAGAGAAAGCAACGCCGGACTCGACATGCTCGACTCAATGTTGCACGATTTCAACAGAAAGAATCATCATGCCGTTACCAGTAGTTGATATCCCGCATTCCACACCGTGGGAAACCGTGTTCCACCTTGCGCAACTCACCGATGACCCGCATACGTGGATGCTGACCGGCGGCCTGAT
The DNA here is from genome assembly GCF_051876855.1 of Bifidobacterium sp. GTDB lineage: Bacteria > Actinomycetota > Actinomycetes > Actinomycetales > Bifidobacteriaceae > Bifidobacterium. The sequence continues at coordinate 967 of NZ_JBJEIH010000096.1, read as the reverse complement.
GACGCAACTGCATGCGCTGATGCATCACGTCGCCATCCGTCCAACCACAGACGCCGATTTCCTCATCAACGTGCTCTCATACGAGCACTCGGTGATGCGCGTACGCAATGACCTCATCACATTGGGGTTTGCCATCCGACAAGGCAGCCTCAGCCAATACACAACCAGAATGGTCAAAGGCAACCAGACAGTCGACCTGCTAGTTGATAATCATTTATCGCCACGCCAACAACGACGGGCTTTTCTAGGGACCAGCCGAATGCTTGGGATGCCTGGATCGCGCAAAGCACTCCAACGACATATGCAAGTGGCGCTGGCATTCCAAGGCGAAAGCGCCATCATCGAAGTTCCCGACCTCCTCGGGGCGCTATTGATGAAAATCGCATCATGGCGAGAAGCTCCGCAGGGCAATATCGACCGTCACCTTGTCGACGCCGCAACACTTGCCTCGTTGATTGATTCTCCAGAACAGGAGCTGCTCAGACTCAACAATGCAAGTGATAGTGACAGAAAAAATGTCCGAACACTTCACCAAGTACTGAGCGACCCCACTGACTACTGGTGGCGAAACATGCCAGAAGAGCAGCGCAACAATGGCTTACGCACCGTGGCGATACTGTCATTACTGATTGAAATGCCGAGGAAAGCCGACATGCGCGCGTGGCTCGATGAGCATTACGGACTGTTGTGATTCCCGCTAGAGGGCGGCGGCAACTAATCACTCTGGGTATACTCGCTCGTCGTGCGATTGAGCAGTGACATGGCGGGCAGATAGCCGCGGGAACAATACCAACGGCGGGTGAATCTGACAGTGGTGCGACTGAGTGATCGCACCGCGGACAGATACCAGCCAAATCCTCAGAGTGCCCGGTGATATCTCGCTATGGTGCGACCAGGCGGTGGCATGACCGGCAGATACCAGCAGAACCAGCAACCCAGCCAGCCACACCAGACCGCCGTGCGACCA
>NZ_JBJEIH010000095.1:1934-5797 GCF_051876855.1 Bifidobacterium sp. | reverse complement strand
TACGCGCCGGTCGGTGCTGAAAACGCGGATGGGGACGCGGGTGAGAGCGCGGCTGCACGTGTGGACGGGAGTGCTGCTGTGAGCGCAGGCGGAAGCATTGCTGGAAGTGTTACCGGAAGCGATGCAGGAAGTGCTGCCGGAAGCGAGGGTGAAAGCGCTGCTGGAAGCCTTGCCGGAAGCGAGGGGGTTAGGTCATGAATCTCCGGTCAATCTGTTCCGAAGCCGTGCGGAACATCAGCGCGGGGACCACGCGGGCAGCATGGTTTTTCCTTGTCATGCTCATCACCGGTGCGCTTCTTGGCGGGTACGAAGCCATGTCCATCGTGCAGCTCGAACAGGAAGCGATCACGCGCATCAGTTCGGACGCCGATACGAAAGCCCTCATCGGCGCAAGCGTCGACGGCCAAGCGTGCGACGGGCTCGAAATGGTCCACAACGGGCCAAGTCTTGCAGGAGCGGCCCGTGCTGCCGAAAGCATCACCGCGTCCTCGACGCCCGGCATGGAACTGCCCGCGTACGAAGTGACCCCGGGATTCATCAAACTGCTTGCATCCGGGCAGAAAACAGCGAACGCGGCATCGTCGTCTGCGTCTTCTGCGGCCTCGTCTGCGCAACAGGGGGCGACATCAACGCAACAGGAAGTGAACGAGACCGCTGACACCTCGGGAATATGGATTTCAACCGACGTTTCGCATGATTTCGGACTGGTCAAAGGCAGCGTCATGCAAACCAACCGTGGCGATATGACCATCGCCGGCGTATTCTCCTGGCCCAACGACGGCCGTGACACCAGATTCGCCTATGCGGCGATGATCCCGGTTTCGGCATCCTCCGGCGAATTCACCGAATGCTGGGCGAAGCAGTGGCCGGTCAGCGAACAAACCAACGACCTGCTGTATTCGACGGCGATCGTTTCGGGAACGGGCGGAAACACGACGGTCGCGCAGGTCAACAAATCCTTCGACTCTCGGTATAATGCGTACTCCAGCTATAAGAACCGCATGACGGTATGGTTGCCGTACGTCTCGCTGGCGGTCGGGGTGATTGCCGGGGTGATTTCCGTGCGGCGGAGACGACTGGAATACGCGGGTGCCTTGCACGTAGGGCAAACCAAAGGTGCCCAACTGCTCGAAATGACTCTGGAAACGCTGATTTGGGCTGGACTGGCGACTATAGCGTGCCTGGCGCTGCTGTGCGCGTACTGCTGGCGTATGTCCGCCGACGGCTGGATGAACATCTTCATCGCCGCCTGCCGAATCCCTGCCACCGGGTTCGTGGGGGCGATGGCCGCGACGTTCCTCGCCGGGCTCAGCGTGCGGGAGTCCCAGCTGCTGCGGTTCTTCAAGAGCCGGTAATGCGCGTGCAATCGATTGGATAGACAAAATCATGGGGTGCCCCTACACTGAACAATCGACACGGGGGCTTGGCTACAGCCAGGCTGAGATGGGGGTTTCCTCCGACCGAATGAACGTGAACCGGGCAATGCCGGCGCACGGACGTCGCTCTTCCCGTGCCTGAGAACAACCGTTCAAGAAAGGCACATCATTATGACACAAGCCGCGAATACCGCAGCATCATCCACAGTGAATCTCAAGTGGCGCGTCGTCGATATCGCCGTCGCATCGGTGATCGGCGTTGCCAGCGCGCTGATTTATTGGCTGGTCGCCCTGCTGACCGCCGCACCTTGGACCGCACTGGACGCAATCGTCCCCGGTCTGCCCGGCCTGTTCAACGGACTGTGGCTGTTCGCCGGGCCCTTGGCCGCCATCATCGTGCGTAAGCCGGGCGCCGCAGTGTATGCGGAGATCGTCGCCGGCATTCTTGAAGCGTTGATGGGCAACATGTGGGGCGGTCTCGCCACATTCCTGATCGCCTTGGTGCAGGGCGTGTGCGCGGAGCTCGCGTTCGCGATTGTGCGTTACCGCAAGTGGACCCTGCCAGTTGCCGCCCTGTCCGGTGCGCTGTCCGGGGCCGGATGCTGGGCGTACAGCTTCATCGAAAACCTTCAGGGCATCAATCTTGCCGGGTCGTACGGTATCGTCTACCTGATCACCACGGTGGTGTCCGGCCTGCTGATCGCCGGCATCCTCATGTGGTACCTGTACAGGGCAATCGCGCGGACCGGCGCGCTGGACAAGTTCGCTTCCGGGCGTGAAGTGCGCGGCATCAGCGCCTGAGAGACAACACCGTCTGAAATCACCGTCTGAAATCACCGTCTGATAGCACCATCTGAACGCGTCAGCGTCTGGATTCCGGGGCGTGCGGCGGAGCATCGATACGGCTTCGCAAGTCAGCGGTATAAGGCCCGCCACCAGTATGGGCGGGCGGTTTCGGGATCATCGCAGCGATATACCAACCCCTGCCGGGCATCATCGCAATCCGGCATCGCATAGGAAGACATCAATATGAGCAACAACTCTTCGAACGCATCCAACGCATCCGTCGCCACAGCGACATCAGCAGCCAATTCGGTCACCCCTCAACCTGAGGCAACCCCGGTCGCAGCACTACGCCCCAGCCTCAAGTGGCGCGTCGTCGATATTGCCGTTGCATCGGTGATCGGCGTTGCCAGCGCGCTGATTTTCTGGCTGGTGTCCCTGATTTATTCGCTGGGTGTCGGCGACCTGATCGGCCTGGTCATGCCCGGATTCCAAGGCATCTATAACGGTTTGTGGCTGTTCGCCGGCCCCTTGGCGGCGGTCATCGTGCGCAAGCCGGGCGCCGCCACTTACGCGGAACTGCTCGGCGGGGTCATCGAAAGCCTGATGGGCAACCAGTGGACGGGCATGGACACGTTCAGCACGTCGCTGATGCAGGGCGCGTTCGCCGAACTCGCGTTCCTCATAGTGCTGTACCGCGTGTGGAACGTGCCGATCACCATGCTGTCCGGCGCGTTCGCCGGGGTCGCCGTGTGGCTGCATGACATTTTCATGCGCGGCCAGGCGTTCACCGGGCAGTACATCACCATCTATCTGGTCACGTCGGTGATTTCCGGCATCGTGTTCGCCGGCATCGTGGTGTGGTACCTGTATCGGGCGATTGCGCGGACCGGTGCGCTGGACAAGTTCGCATCAGGGCGTGAAGTGAGGGCTACGGCCTGAACCACGGCGGGGCTACGGTTCACGCCGGCAGAAGCACTTCGGCAGGCAACTGTTCAGGTGTGAAGCAATACAGAACAGCAGCAACAGCGGCACAGCGGTACGACAGCGCAACAGGCACGGCGGCGGAACCGAGTCCGGCGGACGGCGGTTCGCGATACAGTGGCGGACGGCGGTCGGGCAACGGTTCCGCGCCAGCGCATTTGAAGATGGCAGGACACAGGACGCGATGAAGTCAAGCGAACATGACAACAGCAGCACGATGACGGCAGTGTCGACACAACCGGCACGTCTCGAATTCCATGATTGGGGCTACCGGCATGCCTCACGCCGCCATTTCGCCGTCCGCGGCCTCAACCTGAGCATCGAACCCGGCCAGCGCGTACTGCTGCTTGGAGCCTCGGGCATCGGCAAATCCACCATTCTCGAAGGCGCGGCAGGGCTGCTTGGCGGCGATATTGAAAGCGTGAACACCGCCGCCAACGGCACCACCAGTACCATTGACGCGGACGGCGGACTGACCGAGGGGAGTATCACCGTCGACGGCACGCCCGTCAGCCAGGCAAGGGGGCGTGTCGGCCTCGTTTTGCAGGACCCGGATGCGCAGGCGATTTTCGAACGGCTCGGCGACAATGTCGCGTTCGGCCCGGAAAACCTCAACGTGCCGCGCGAAGCGATCTGGCAGCGCGTCCGCGACAGCCTCGACGCGGTCGGCATGCACGGCATCCAGCTTGACCGTTCCACCATGCACTTGAGCGGCGGGCA
>NZ_JBJEIH010000095.1:0-1834 GCF_051876855.1 Bifidobacterium sp. | reverse complement strand
GGGGACACAGCGGAATCCGTCGAACAGGGCGAACCAAGCAACGGCACTGTCATCACCCAGCAGGGCGACGAAGCCGAAGTAGGCCGCCACGGCGACCAGCGTACGGTGATTATCGCCGATGGCACCCCGGACGAGATTTTCTCCGACCGCACCATCGATTTCGCCGGCCTCGGCATCTGGCTACCCAAACGCTACCAACGCCCCGAAGACGCCATCACACGCATCCACACCGACAGCGAACCCGAATACGATCCGGCAACCGGTACCGGCGAGCCGATTCTGACCACCAGCGGTCTGGGTATCGGGCACAGTGAAGACGCCATCGCGCGCGACATCAACCTCGCATTCAAACCCGGGCAGATCACCGCGCTCGTCGGAGCGAACGGCGCCGGAAAATCAACGCTCTCCCTGACCCTCGCCGGACTGCTCAAACCGCTCGAAGGCTCCGTGGACGCCAGCCGCGAACTCGCCGGGAACGCGCACGGCACCCAGCCAATCAACTGGAAATCAACCGAACTCGCCTCCCGCATCTCCTACGTTTTCCAAAACCCCGAACACCAGTTCGCCCGCGGCAGCGTCATCGACGAAGTCATGCTCGGGCCGCTGCGCACCGGCGTCGCGCCCGACGAAGCCCGCCGCCGCGCGCACGACCTGCTCGAACGCTTCAACCTCAGCCGGTACGAGAACGTCAACCCGTACACGCTGTCCGGAGGCGAAAAACGCCGGCTCACCGTGGCCGCCGCGCTCGCCGCCGCCCCACGCGTGCTGATTCTTGACGAGCCGACTTTCGGGCAGGACCGCCGCACCTGGATGCAGATCGTCCACCTCATCCACGGGCTGCGCGGCGACGGCGTCAGCATCATCGTCGTCACCCACGACCATGAGCTCGTCACCGCGCTCGGCGCACGAGTCATCGAGCTCATCCCGCAAGGCGGGCACGGCCAATGGGACGACGAGCAGACCATCCGCGTCAGCCCGGTCAACGAACGCCACGAACAGCCACGCGCATCCAGCAGGTCAAGCATCATCGCATCCATCAACCCCGCCTACCGGCTCTTCGGCGCACTGCTCGCCTCGCTGCCGCTTATTTTCAGCCTCGACTGGGTGTCCGCATGCACCGCGCTTGTCATCGAATTCCTGGCGCTCGCTTGCCTCGGGCTCAAACCGTTGCGGGTCGTCAAATCCACGTGGCCGGTATTCATCGGGGCGCCAGGTTCGGCGCTCGCCGTACTGCTGTACGGCAAACAAGGGGGAGCCGTCTGGTGGCATTGGGGCATGATTACCGTCAGCGAACGGTCGGCGTGGCTTGCCTTGGCTACCGGTCTGCGCATTCTGGCGGTCGGTATTCCCGCGATCATTCTGGTGTTGGGCATTGATGCGACTGATTTGGCTGACGCGTTCAGCCAGATTCTGCATTTGCCGGACCGTTTCGTCTATGGCGGGCTCGCCGGCATGCGCCTGTTTTCCGTGCTGCGCGACGACTGGGCGGCGCTCACCGCGTCACGCCGTTCGCGCGGACTCGGTGATGATAATGCGTTCAAGGCGTTCTTCCCGCAGGCGTTCGCGTTGCTGGTGCTGTCCATCAGGCGTTCGACCACACTGGCGACTGCGATGGAGGCGCGTGGATTCGGCGGCGACGGGCCTCGCAGCCATGCGCGCGTCAGCATGAGCGGGACGCGCGACCGGGTGTTCCTTGTGTGCTGCTTCGCGGTGCCGATGATCGCGCTCGCGGTGTCGGTATGGTTCGGCACGTTCAGCTTCTTTGGCGGCAAGTGAGTGCGGTCGCGGCGGTAGCGCGCGGTTTCCGTTGCCTGTGTGGTCCACATGTTGAGAC
>NZ_JBJEIH010000094.1:4804-28155 GCF_051876855.1 Bifidobacterium sp. | reverse complement strand
CGCTGCCGAATCAGGAATCGCTGATACGCACCTTGGAAGCCTGTTTTGACGCAGGAGGCAATATTTCCAAGGCGTGCGAACTACTGGGAATCCACCGTCAGACGCTGTATAACCGTCTGGCAAAAATCACCGAATTGACCGGCATTAGCAAAGAGGACTGCATGGCCTGGCCGTTGCTGCTATGCGCCGCGAAGCTCAAGGTCACGGAGCTCCAAGCCGCGGAACCTGCGGGCAGCAGGCAGCAACCGATGCGCTCCGCATGATGACAAATCAGGGCAACAGGCATGAGCATAGCAACGCGCAAACGACGCACCTGCAATCGCCGGGAATCCGTGGCAGCCGCGAACCTTGCGATAGTCACGAACCTAGCAACCGACGCACACGCATCAGTCAAGGCGCCCAGCAAATTACCGGTCCGAATCAATCAGCAAGCTTCGCCCACACTCAACAACTGGACAATTTGTCCATTTGTCGCTCCGACACCGTAATCACCGGTTCACCATCGCGCAAATCACTCCGGCGATAGTACGAGGCAACCACTCATTCTCACGCACGTCATGAATTCAGTGATCCATGACCGACGGTTCCTCCAAGACGCCGGAACGACTCCGGCAGCGGCAAATGATAGAAAGGCGGTGCCCGATGACGCAGAGCATTACATTGGCTTCGACCAACGAAATGCCATCACAAACACCCACGGCTGAATATGCCGCGGCAAGCAGCAATGAAAATTACGAAGACTTCCTCTCGGTAGTACCCGAACAAGCAAAGACCAAGAGCCTGTGGGGCCAGTTCTGGGTGTGGTTCGGCGCGAACGTCGCGCCCATCAACTGGCTGCTGGGTGCCCTCGGCGTCCAGATGGGCCTAGGCCTGTGGGAGACTTTCGCCGTCATCCTTGTCGGCAACGCCATCGGCATGTCCATATTCGGCTGCATGGTGCTGCTCGGGCAACGCACAGGCCTGACCGGCATGCTGCTCGGTCGGCGTGTTTTCGGCCGGTACGGCAACTACATTCCGACGGCCATCCAGGCGATCGTAGTCATCGGCTGGTGCGCCATCAACACTTGGGTGGTGCTGGATCTGATTACCGCACTGCTCATGAAAATCGGCCTGGTTGACTCCATCGAGGGCCATTTCGCGCTCAAGGCTTGCATCGGCGCCGTGGTCATGATCATCCAGGTCATCGTGTCCCTCTTCGGATATAAGGCGATATCGACGTTCGAAAAGTGGACCGTCCCGCCCACTGTCGCCATTCTTCTGGCCATGACCATCGCCGCATGGGGTTTCATGGGCATCGACTGGAATTATGCGGGTAATCTCACCGGCACCGGTACCGACAAAATCGCCGCCATCTCCTCCATCATGACCGCCATCGGCATCGGCTGGGGCTTCACCTGGCTTACCTACGCCTGCGACTATTCACGTTTTGTCAGCCGTTCCGTTCCCCGCCGCAAACTGTTCGGCGCGAGCGCACTCGGCCAGCTCATCCCCGTGGTGTGGCTTGGCCTGCTTGGCGCGACGCTCGCCACCAAATCCGGCAGCATTGACCCCGGCCAGCTTATTGTCGACAACTTCGGCGCGCTTGCCATTCCCGTACTGCTGCTGGTCGTGCACGGCCCGATCGCGACGAATATCCTGAACATCTACAGCTTCACCCTGTCGGTACAATGCCTGGATCTCAAGATCAACCGTCGTGCCATCAATATCGCGGTCGGATTCTTCGCGTGGCTTGGCGTGTGCCTGTTCCTCAGCCTGTCCGACATCGGCAACACCCTTGACAGCTGGCTGTCCAGCGTCGCCGGATGGACATCGGTCTGGGGCGGCATCATGTTCGTTCACTTCTATGTCATCGAACGTCATCGTGACGACTTCTCCTCGGTTCTCGACGAACCCGGCAGCGACGGCATCCCCGTGGTCCGCTGGCAGGCCATGGTCGCGTTCGTTCTCGGCCTGCTCATGACCTGGATGTTCAGCTATGGCGGGCTTCCCATCTTCCAAGGCCCGATTTCCGCCGCTATCGGAGGCATCGACCTGTCGTGGCTCGCGGGAATCGTCACCTCAGGTGGCGTGTACTATCTGCTCGCCCGCGCCACCAACCTGCGGGAACGCAACGCGTCCCTCGCCTGACCACTCCAGGCGGTGCGCCTTTGGCAAGTCAGCCGGGGCGCGCCGCCTCATTGTCATCCCATGGTTTGTTGAAAGAAGCATCATGATTATCCATAACGTGCATGTCGAAAATTCTTCCGAAACGTCAGACGTCAAGGTCACGGACGGAGTCATCACCGCCATCGAGACATCGCTGCAACCAACTGGGGATGACGAGGTGATTGATGCCCGAGGCGGGCTGCTGATCCCACCATTCGTAGACCCTCACGTGCACCTTGATGCCGCGCTCACTGCGGGCGACCCGGAATGGAATGAGACCGGAACGCTATTCGACGGTATTCGCATCTGGTCGGAACGCAAGAAGACCTTGACCGTCGAGGATGTCAAAGACCGCGCGAGACGGACACTGCTGATGATGGCGAAACGTGGAATCCAGTACGTCCGCACCCATGTGGATGTGACCGACCCGAGTCTCACCGCGTTGCATGCGCTGCTTGAGCTTCGCGACGAAATCAAGCCGTATGTGACACTGCAGATTGTCGCGTTCCCGCAAGAGGGAATTCTCTCGTTCCCACACGGCAAAGACCTCATGCGCGAAGCCGTCGCAAAAGGAGCCGACGTCGTAGGCGGCATCCCACACTTCGAGTTCACGGCCGATTATGGTGCGCAATCACTACGATTCCTGATGGATCTAGCCGAGCGTAACGACCGCTTGGTCGATGTGCATTGCGATGAAATCGACGACCCGGCATCGCGCAACCTTGAAACGCTCGCCACACTCGCCTACGAGAGCGGCATGGGCGACCGGGTGACCGCAAGCCACACCACGGCGATGGGATCGTACAATGACGCGTACACCTACAAGCTGTTCCGTTTGCTGAGAATGTCACGCATCAACTTCGTTTCCAATCCGCTGGTCAACATGCACCTGGGCGGGCGCTTCGATACGTATCCGAAGCGTCGCGGCTTGACTCGCGTCAAAGAGCTTTCCGAAGCGGGAATCAACGTCGCATTCGGCGAAGACGATATCCAAGATCCGTGGAGTCCGCTGGGAGCCGGCAACATGTTCGATGTGGTTCGCATGGGGTTGTATGCGGCGCAGCTCATGGGGTACGGGCAGATCATGGATTCGTACCGCTATGTGACGTACAACGGTGCCGGCGCGCTGCATCTGGCGCCCGCTGATTACGGCATCGCCGTCGGGAAGCCGGCGAACTGCATCGTGCTGAATGCTCCGGACTTCTATCATGCGCTCAACGAGAACGTCGAGGTGCTCTACAGCATCCGGCATGGTCATGTCATCGCACAGACGACGCCGCATGAAACGCGTCTTTTCAATCCGGAACATCACTGATCATGCCGTCGTCACCACTTCGGCCGGCCCGCGCTGGGCGATACCCCGGCGCGGGCCGGCCGTTATGTGAGCCGGAACTCGCATCGTCACCTGCCGACATTGCAATACAGCGGATTTCAGACGCCTAGAACCCTACTGTGTGAGCGAATCCTCACACGACAACGCCCAGAACGGAAAAACCAGCCAGTCCCAGCCGACCCTCGCCGACTTAAGTGTCACCGTGTGAGCCAATCCTCACACAGTGGCACCCGCAACCTGCCAGACACCAACTCGAGACTGCGAAACCGGTCATTGTGCGAGCCAGAACTCACACAATTGCCCCCCTGCGCAGCAACACAGCAGATCACGGCCAGCCAGACAGTCATTGTGCGAGCCAATCCTCACACAATCGCCCCTCACGACGGAAAATCAACGGATTTCAGTCGACCTGGCTGTCACCGTGCGAGCCAATCCTCACACAGTGACATTTGAAACCGGCAAACGGGGTGATTGCAAACGTTCCGGGCGCCACCGTGTGAGCCAATCCTCACAAAGTCGCGACTCGAGCATCTCGAAGCCATTCGACACAACAGCGACGCCCCTAGCCGCCCAGCATCTGTCCAATCACGTATGTCTGGCCATACGCGGAACGGCGACCCCGCCAATCGAACTGAGGTATCGGCTGATGTCTGGCGTCTTGCGTATCTCGTGACATGCGCAACCAGCCAATTGCCGGGCATCCCTGCAGCATCGCTCCGCACCTGTCAACTTGTGTATGCCCACGCATACGTATGACGGCGAATCCATTGCCCGAGCTGGAATATGTCCTAGCATCTGTCACCTTACGTATGTCGGAACGCACGCGCGATGACGAATCCAATGCCCGAACCAAGGTATCTGCCGATATCTGTCAGCTTGTGTATGCCAGAACACACGCAACCGGACACGCCCCACACCCAGCCCGCCGAAGCAGAGGCATTGGATGACTTACGTATGCCCAGACACGCGCAACCCGCAGCACTGCCGACCCCGACCGCAGACACCCCGTCATCTGTCGCCTCGCGCATGCCCGCGCATACGCAAGGCAACAAACCAACAGGCAAACCATACCCACCGACCCTTATCCGGCATCTTGCGTATGTCCGCGCACACATACGATGGCGAATCCGCCACCAGAACTGAGGCATATTCCGGCATCTGCCGCCTTGCGCATGCCCGCATATGCGCACGACGACAGACCCACCGTCCGGGCTGAGACATCTCCCGACATCCGTCACCTCGCGTATGTCCGCGCATACGCGCGACGACAACCCAGCCGACCGTACTGAGGTATGTCCCGGCATCCGTCGACTTACGTATGCCGGAACACACGCGACCCGCGCATCACTCCGGAATTCCCCGCGACACACCCCCGCTTTCCGCCGCTGACAGAAGCCCCCGCACCGGCGTGTCGTCTGGTATGCTGAATCGACCATCCCCGGCGATACGAATTACTTATAGCAAGCGCGAGACTGCCGTCATACCGCCGCACATCGCGCGTGCCGGTAATTTCCCCGTTATGCGGGACGGGAATACTTTGGAAAGCGCAACATATCCTGCATGTAGAACAGCGCTTCGAGCGAACAGGCACAAGACACGGGAGAACAGATACGATTATGGGTCACACACTCCGCTCCGGCCGCATCAACCGGTCGGCATTCGCAATATTCATCGCGGCCATCGCCGCCCTTACTCTCACGCTCGCCGGCTGCGGCTCCAACACGGCCAAATCGTCGGGCGACCCCAACACGCTGACGGTCGCCATCTCGTCGGCGGTCAGCACGCTGAGCGTCAATCAGGAGGCCGGCAGCGCAAACTACCAGCTGGCGGCCCTCTACCAGGAGGGTCTCACCGGCGTCGACGGCACGGGCAAGGTCATCCCGGCGCTCGCCACGTCTTGGAAGTCCAGCGACAACAAATCGTGGGTGTTCACGCTGCGCAAGAACGTGAAGCTGCACGACGGCAGCACGCTGACCGCCGACGACATCGTGTATGCGATCAACGTGGCCCGCGATTCAAAGAAGTCACCGGGCTTGTCGGTGTATTGGCCTGATTATGTGCAGTCCGCCGAGAAGACCGGCGACAACCAGATCACCATCAACCTGTCCAGCCCGCACAGCGATTTCCCGATCCAGGTGTCTAATGTGGCCGGTCTGTTCGTCACGTCGAAGAAGTTCTTTGATTCGGCGGGCTCGAACTACGGCTCGTCCAAGAAGCTCATCGTCGGCACCGGCCCGTACAAGGTCACTGAGTTCGACCCGTCCAGCCATGTGACGCTGACCAAATTCAAGGATTATTGGGGCAAGAACAACGGCCCGCAGACGGTTCGTGTCGATTTCGTGACCGAGGATTCGACCCGTCAGCTGGCGTTCACCAGCGGCAAGGTCGACGTGTCGTTCAACGTGCCGGTGACGAGCGTCGCCCAGTGGAAGACGAACGGCGGTTCGACCACCGCATATTCCGACCGCTCCTACTACGGCCTGACTTTCGATCCGAACGTCGCTCCGTTCAACGACATTCACGTGCGTAAGGCCGTCTCGTACGCGGTGGACAAGAAATCCATCGTTTCCGGCATTCTCAAGGGCTACGGCGAGGTCGCCACGGGCATCGATTCCCCGGAGCAACTCGCCGGCTGGACCGACAACGATGCAAGCAAGGCGTCCAAGCAGACGGCCAAGCTTCCCGCCATCAGCTACGACCTGAAAAAAGCGAAGGCCGAACTCAAGCAGTCCTCCAAGCCGAACGGCTTCACCGCGACGCTCACCTACCCGACCGGCTACGCGCAGGTCGGTAAGGCGTCGCTCGCCATCGCCCAGAATCTCAAGAGCCTCGGTATCACGCTCAACGTGAAGGAAATCCCGCTGGAACAGTGGCTGAGCGAAATCGGTAACGGCAAGCAGGGAGTCGGCTGGATGATCTACAACCCGACCACCCCGCAGCCGAACGAAATCACGTCATGGCTGCTAGCAGCGGGCGGCTCCGGCACGAACCCGGCAAACTGGAACAACGCCGAAGTCGCCGCGGAAACCGAGAAAGTCGGCACACTGGACCAGGAGTCCGACAAGCTAGCGCTTGTGCTCAAGAGCACCACCACCGCGCTGAATGAGGACATCTACTCGCCGATTTACTGGGGCAAGTCGGTGGTCGCCACAGCAAAGGGCGTAAAGCTCGCGAAAATCGGCACGTATTGGCTCGGCACGAATTGGGCAGCGGATTTCAGCAAGAACGCGTAGCCTGATACTGGCACCCGCGCCCGAAGGCCCCTGCGATTGGGCAGTCCGATGATTGACGGCTTGTCGCCCGTGGTGGATTCCGTCGCGGGCGACAAGCCGTTCGCATCGCACCGGCGCTTCGGCGTGCCCAGTCCAGATGCGCACATAACGAAAGGCGGATTTGTGAAAGTCGCGAAGTTCATAGGCAGACGCCTCGCCAATCTGGTGATTCTGCTATTCGTGCTGTCGCTGGTCACGTTCGGCCTGCTGTACCTGACGAACAGCGACCCGGCACGCACATTGGCCGGCGCGAAAAAGGTCAGCGCAGCGCAGCTTGCGGCAATCCGCCACCAGTATCACCTTGACGAACCGTTGTGGAAGCAGTACATGATCTGGCTCGGCAACGCGGTTCACGGGGATTTCGGCACGTCAATCCGCACGCAGCTGCCGGTGTCTCAGATGATCGGGCAGCGCGCATGGGTCACGTTGACGTTGGCCTTGCTGGCTCTCGCGATTGCGCTGCTCATCGGCTTGCCGCTTGGTGTGGTCGCCGCGAAACGGCATGGCACATGGCGTGACGGGCTGATCACCGCGCTGGCCGTCGTCGGGCTGAGCGCTCCGAGTTTCGCGGTCGGCCTGCTGTTGCTGTACGTGTTCGCGGTCAAGCTGGGCTGGTTCCCTGTGTATGGGCTGGGCGACGGGAGTTTCGCCGACGCCTTGCCGCATCTGTTGTTGCCGGCAATCACGCTTGCGGTCGGCTTGTTCGCCGCGGTGATCAAGGTGTCGCGCGCCTCGCTGCTCGAACAGGTGGAGTCGGATTACACGTTGTTCGCGCAGTCGCGCGGCGTTCCCCGTGGCACGATCACCCGCTGGCAGTTGCGCAATGCGGCGTTGCCGATTATGACGTCGTCGGGCTTGCTAATCGCCTCGCTGATTTCCGGCACGGTAATCGTGGAAACGACCTTCTCGATTGGCGGGTTGGGCACGTTGCTGCAGGAGTCAGTGACGTTCAAGGACATTCCGGTCGTGCAGGCGGTGACGCTGCTGCTGGCGACCGTCATCTGTGTGACGACGGCGATCATTGACGCGCTGTACGCGCTGGTTGATCCACGGTTGCGTCCGAATGGCGGACACCGTGATTCCGCCGACGCGCCGGCGAACAAGGAAGGTGAGGCGTGATGTCCAACACGACACAAGCTTCGGCACCGGGTCAAACCCCGCAGGACCCGCAGATGTCAGTATCCCAGCCGACATCCCAGCCCGTCGCAACGCAGCCGAACGCGTCGCACCCCGCCGCACCGCAGCCTGCCGCGACGCCACAGCCGGACGCACCGCGACCCGCCGCAACACAGCACCCCACCGCAACCCCCCGGCACCCGCGACTGCTGCCGCTTCCCGCCCGCATCCGCCGCGCGATGAGCGGCTCGTGGGCCATGCTGGTCGCCACGCTGATTCTTCTGGCCACCGCTGTTATCGGCTTGATTCCATCGTTCAATTCGCAGGCGTTGAAGCAGAATATCGTGCTCGGCGCCGTTCCTGCCGGCACGGACGGCCATGTGTGGGGTACTGACGCGCTGGGTCGTGACGTGTTCATGCTGACCGTCGCCGGCGCCCGCACAGCCATCGCCGGCCCGGTGGTGATTGCGGTCGGCGCGATGGCGATCGGCCTTGTATTCGGCCTGCTCGCCGCATATACGGGCGGCTGGGTGGATTGGCTAATCTCCCGCGTAGTGGAACTCATGCTTTCCCTGCCGACGCTGCTGCTCGCCATTGTGCTCGCGGGTCTGATCGGCGGCGGCTACTGGGTGAACGTGCTCGTGTTCATGCTGCTATACGCGCCCTACGAAATCCGCCTGGTGCGGTCCGCCGCACTTTCGCATCTGCATGATCCGTTTCTCGATGCCGCGCGGCTGTTGGAACTCAGCCCGACGCACATCCTCGCACACCACGTATTCCCAGTGATCCGGCCGGTGGTTGGGGCGGCCATGTTCCTCGACATGAGCAATGCGCTGGTATCGCTGTCATCGCTGTCGTTCCTCGGCCTCGGCATCTCCCCGCAAGCCGCTGATTGGGGCCGGCAGCTTTCGGATGCGCGCGACCAACTGTTCAACAACCCGATGACCGCGATTGCGCCGGGCATCGCCATCATCGTGGTCTCGGTGGCAATGAACATCGTGGGTGACTGGATTACCGCGCGTGCGGATAGGGGTGAACGATGAGCAACATGAACAACAGCCGGCAATCGACCGCGCAACAAGGCCAGAATCCGCAGGATTCCAGCGAAAACGCGATACAGTATCGGGACACCCCGAACCCGCAGACCGTCCCGAACCCGCAAGACGTCCGCAAGACAAACATACGGAACCCCGAAAACCCACGGAATCCCGAAAATCCGCAGGATCCCGCCATCACACTTCGTGGTCTCAAGGTGCGCATCGGCGACACCGAACTGCTGCACGGCGTCGACCTGGATATTCCGCACGGCGATACCACGGCAATCGTTGGCGAATCCGGCTCGGGCAAATCGTTGACCGCGAAAGCCCTCGCCGGCCTGTTGCCGCGATATGCGAACGTACAGGGGTCATACAGCCTTCTTGACGACACCGTGGATTTGGCCGGCGGCGAGCGCTCATGGCGGGCGTTGCGCGGCGGCGCGATCGTATGGCTTCCGCAGGACCCGTTCTCCTCGCTTGACCCGCTGCATACCTGCGGAACTCAAATCGCCGCCGGTATGCGCAGCGGCTCCCGTGCCGAGCGTCGCAATCGCGCGCGTCAGCTGCTTACGGATGTAGGGCTTGACGCTGGTATCGCCGACCGCTACCCGCATGAGCTGTCAGGCGGGATGCGCCAGCGTGTGGCGATCGCCGCCGCACTCGCGCCGAAACCGCAAGTCCTAATCGCCGACGAGCCGACCACCGCGTTGGACGCGCAGATGCAGAGCGGCGTCTTGGATTTGCTGGGCCGTTTGCGCGATGAGCGCCAGCTGACGCTTGTGCTGATCACGCATGATCTGGCGCTTGCCGCGCAGCGCGCTGACCATCTGGTGGTGTTCCGCGACGGAAGGGTGGTCGAAACGGGAAGTCGCGATGATATCATCCGGCACCCGCAAACCGCTTATACGCGCGAACTGCTTGCCGCCCACGCCGGCATCGGCGAAACAGCACGTCCAGCCATCGGCAAGACCGTTGTGCGGGCCGAGCATCTGGTGAAGCGTTTCGCTGGCGCTCCCCGACCGGCAGTCGATGACGTTTCGCTTGAGGTGCATGCCGGCGAAATCCTTGGTCTGGTGGGCGCCTCCGGTTCCGGCAAGTCCACAGTCGCACGCTGCCTGGTCCATCTGGAACGCCCGGATTCCGGTGATGTACGGTATGCGGACGACAAGAGCGGCACGACCGGCTGGTCGATGCATGTGGCGCAACTCGTGTTCCAGAACCCGTATCAGTCGTTGAATCCGACGATGACGGTCCGGCAGACGCTTGCCGAGGCGCTGCGCGCGTCCGGGGAGACAGCCGATGACACGCATGTCCGCCGGCTGTTGGATGTCGTCGGGCTGGAAACCGAGTATCTGGACCGCAAACCGGGCACCTTGTCCGGCGGGCAATGCCAGCGTGTGGCCATCGCACGAGCCCTTGCGCCGCAGCCGAAACTGCTGGTGGCCGATGAAGCGGTGACCGCGCTGGACGCGAATGTGCAACGGCATGTGCTTGAAACCCTGCTTTCGCTGCGTGAACACACGGATCTGGCGATTCTGTTCATTTCACATGACCTTGACACCGTTCGCCGTATCGCTGACCGGATTGCGGTCATGGTTGACGGGCGGATCATCGAAGAGGGCGCCACCGCCGAAGTCATGGATCATCCGAAGCACGAGTACACGCGCAAGCTCATTGCCTCTGTCCCGCGGGCGCTGTCCGCGACCCCTACGACACAGGAACGTCAATGATAAGCGCCGAAGAGAACGCACAAAGCGTACAGAATATGCGAGAAGTCCTGTACCGTGCGATAGCCGTCCCGCAATCGGTAAGCGGCCGAGCGCAAGATATTCCTCGCGAAGCCGAGCACACGGGCACAATCTGCGCTGCCAGCCCCAAGACGTGTGACGATATCCGCTCAATCTACCTCAAACTGCCGGAAACCACGCGCGCCGCACTGGTCCAGGCGCAAGGTGCGTTGGAACGCACGGTGTACACGGCGAACAACGGCCGCGACACCGCGTTCCTGCTGGGGTATCACCGCCCGCACACCGCCCAAGAGAAGCTGTGCGCGTTCAGCGGCGACGAACAGCTGCGGCATGGACTTGTCGAATATGCGGCACTGCACGCAATCCATGATTCGCACGCAATCACAGTTAAAACAGAGCCGGGAGTCTATGCCGATCAGGCGATGACGACCGACGACGGGCAATCCTGGCGTCCGCTGGGCGAGCAGGACCACTACCGCCAGACCACGGAATTCACCTGCGGCCCGGTTTCGCTGCTCAACGCCATGCACCGGTTGCATCCGCAGGTGACGGCGAACCGAGTGGACGAGCTGCATATCTGGCGTGAGGCGACGATTGCCGTGGCGTGCGAACCGTATGGCTTGGCGTTAAGCGCGGTGAAACGCGGCGAGAATCCACGCATCGTCGTTTCAAAGACCGGTCCGGTACTCAATCCAGCGGATGGTGCGATGGGCATGATCGACGTCGCAATGTCACGGGACGTGCAGGAGCATTTCGCGACTGAGGCTTGTACAACCGGCATTCCCGTCGATATCACGCCCTTCACCGCGGCGGATGTCGCGAAGCGGCTGGATGGCGGGCATGTGGCGCTGGTGCTGATTGACGAGCGTGTCATGCATGGCGTGACCTGCCCGCACTGGGTGACAGTCACCGGCACGCTGACCGACGGCACGCTGCTGGTGGATGACCCGTGGATTGACGAACCCTACGGCGAGACGCTTGTCGACGCGTATCAACTGCCAATTCGGCAGGCCGATTTCGACCTCATGATCCACTACGACGAGCCGGCGAGCGCCCAGGCGATGGTCATCCTGTAGCCCGCAATCTGTCACGCAATCTGTGGTGTGGCCAATCCGTGGCCGATTTATGGCCGTACAGCCCTTGCGCCGCTTCCGCCACGAGTACGGCGAAGGCCCGGCAGGACTCGTAAGTCCGTGCCGGGCCTTCGCTATCCGGGCCGTTAGTCAGCCCTGGCCGCTCAGTCAGCGGGAACGGGATTTACCACAGGCCGAACGGGTCGAACACGCCGCCGCCGTCATCGTTGGAACCGTTGCCGCTTCCATCGCTGCCGCTGCCGCTGCCGTTTCCGCTATTGCCGCTATTGCCGCTGTTACCGTTGCTGCTTCCGGAACCGTTCGAATTGTTGGAGCTCGTGGCGGTTTCAGCCTGGTCGAGGGTCACGTCCACATCCATCGTCTTGCCGTCGCGCACGATGGTGAGCGTCACTTTCTCATTCAGCGTCGCAGCCCGCACGTAACCGAGCAGCGAGTAGCTGTTGGTCACCGCGTTGCCGTTGAAGGCGACGATGGTGTCACCGGCCTTCAAGCCGGCCTTGTCCGCCGCGCTGCCGGAGGTGACTGCGGAGCCGGTGCCGGAGGAGGTGATTTCGGCGCCGCCGCGGGTCACGCCGTCGGCTTCCACGTTCGCGCTCTTGACGGTCACGCCGAGCACGACATGCGTCGCTTTGCCGTCCTTGATGATTTCCTCGGAGATGGTCTTGACCACGTTCGACGGGATGGCGAAGCCGATGCCGATCGAACCGCTGGAATCGGAGCTCGAGGAGCTGGAGGACGCCGTCGCGATCGAGGAGTTGATGCCGATGACCTCACCGGCCGCGTTGAAGGTCGGGCCGCCAGAGTTGCCGGGGTTGATGGCCGCGTCGATCTGCACGGCGTTGGTGACGACCTCGTTGTTGTTGTCGTCAGTCACGGAAACCGGGCGGTTGATGGCGGACACGATGCCGGTGGTGGCGGTGTTCTCATAGCCGAGCGGGTTGCCGATCGCCATGATGGACTCGCCGACCGCCAGCTTGTCGGAATCTGCGAAGCTCACCGCGGTCAGGTCGCTTGGCGGGTTGTCAAGCTTGATAACCGCCAGATCGGTCGTGCTGTCGGTGCCGACAACCGTCGCGGAGTAGATGTCCCCGTTGGCGAGGGTCACCTGGATGTCGGAAGCGCCGGAAATCACGTGGTTGTTGGTGACGATATAGCCCTTGGTATCCACGATCGCGCCGGAGCCCTTGGCGACACCACCGCTGATGGTTGCCTGGATGGACACCACGGATGCCGAGACCTTCTTCTCGACCGTGGTCCAGTCGGTGCTGGTGGTCTTGCTGTTGGTGCTGCCGGAGCCGGACGTGTTCGAAGACACGCCGCTGAGCGAGCTGGTGGTCGGGACTTTCACCCAGCCGTTGGTGATGGCCGCGTATCCGAATCCGAGGCACAGAACCGCCGCGACCAGGGCCGCGACGACGGCGACGACCACATTGCTCGCGGTTTTGGGCGCTGCCGGGCGTCCATTCGGACCCACCGGAGACACGGCGCCCGGTCCCTGAGGACGATTCGGGTCTTGCGGGCCTTGCGGCGGGAACGCCGGGGCCTGCGGACCATTGGCCTGCGGCGCGTTCGGCGCTTCGCCGTTCACAGGCGAGCCGACGGGCTGCTGGGCGTTCGCATTGTTAACGTTGTTCGCGTTGTCGCCGTAATACCCGCCGTAGTAAGCGCCGTACGGATTCTGCTGGTGTTGCGGCGGAATCTGCTGGGTCGCCGGTGCCTGCTGGGCAGGCTGCGTCGGAACCGGGCCGTATGCTCCGTATTCCGGCGCCGGGGTGTACGCTGTCGGCTGCTCATCGCTATGCTGCGCGGCATCCGCCGCGTTCTGGCCCGCGTTCTGGCCCATTCCGTCGTCTGGCGTATGGTCGGTCGGTGGCAGCGGCGCGGTCCGCTGGACGTCGTCCTGCGGCTGGTCGGTCTGGTTCTCCCAACCGTTATTGGTATCAGCCATAATCACTCCTTGCCTGACTCACGGCCGGCCCCTTTGTCATGTCCGGCCTTGTTCACTAGTTATGAGTAAAGCCGCAGCTTCTCCATGTTTCCTGAATGTTTTTTGGAAATGGATTCAAAATCGTCCCCGGATATTCAAAGAACGCGAAAAATCAAGGATATCGGCTGGTCCGGTTCCGCTGTGCCTGCCGTCCAAATCAGCTGAGAGCGATGCAGAGCTTGTCGGTGCCGCACGGCACGTTTCGCATGCTACAAGCCCGCGTCTTGCTGATTGCGACTGCGACTGGCGGCTCACGCTTCGTGATTCGCGCTTACAGCAGGTCGATCAGCCGGTCCACCGATTCGGCGGTCGTCGCCCAGCTGGTGCAGATCCGCATCACCGTATGATCGTCGTCATACCGCTCCATGAAGCCCATGCGGACTTCACGTTCCAGCCGGTCGATGGTCGCATGGTCGAGAACCACGAAAATCTGGTTGGTCGTGTTCTCGTACACCATCCGGTAGCCCTTGGCGCGCAAGGCCTCGCGGATGCGGTCGGCCATCTCGTCCGCGTTGCGGGCAATCCGCGTGTACAGCCCGTCGATAAACAGCGTGTCGAATTGCAGGCCCATCAGCCAGCCTTTCGCCATCAATGCGCCATGCTGCTTGATGCGGGTGGTGAAATGCTTGGGCATGTTGTCTTTGGTGAACACCACGGCCTCGCCGAACAGTGCGCCCACTTTCGTACCGCCGATATAGAACACGTCCGCGATCCGGGCGATATCGGGCAGTGTCACGTCAGTGCCGGACGCCACCAGCCCGTAGCCGAGGCGGGCGCCGTCGATGAACAGCGGCATGTCATAGTCGTGGCAGACGGCCGCGATGGCTTCGAGCTGCGCCTTCGTGTACAACGTGCCGTATTCGGTGGGGTGCGAGATGTACACCATGCCGGGGAAGACCATATGTTCGTGGTTGCCGTCGGCGTAGAAGGTCTCGCAATACTCGCGCAGCTCGCCGGCGTCAATCAGCCCGTCGCGCTGCGGGAGGGTGAGCACCTTGTGTCCGGTCGCCTCGATCGCGCCCGCCTCATGCACGTTCACATGGCCACAATCTGCGGCGATTACGCCCTCGTACGGTTGCAGCATCGTATCGATGACCAGCTGATTGGTCTGCGTGCCGCCGGAGATGAAGCGGACCTGCGCCTGCGGGCAAGCGCACGCCTGGCGGATCTTCTCCTGGGCGGCCTCGCAGTAGTGGTCGGTGCCGTAACCCGGCAGTTGCTCCATATTCGTCTCGGCGAGACGCTTCAGGATCGCGGGATGAGCGCCTTCACTGTAATCGTTCTGGAACACGAGCATGGATACGCCTCGAATCGTAGGTAGGACAACGGCTTGAATAACAGTGACATCCTATCATCGCGGCCGCGTGCATGGCGGACGACGCTCCCCTGCGCCTCGCTTTCGGATTCGCCCACATCGAAATGTATCAGCTTATGATACATTTATCTCATCTCTAACGACACGATGGGAGCAGAACCGTGGACACGAAATTCTCAACGGCAATTCACATGCTGATCCTCATCCACGAGGCCGACACCCCGATGAATTCGGAACAGATCGCCCACAGTGTCGGCACCAACGCCAGCTACATCCGCAAAATCGCCGCGCTCCTCAGCCGTGCGAACATCATCGCAGGGCGACGGGGTTCAAGCGGATTCGCCATGCTCAAACCGCCGGAGGACATCGCACTGCTCGATATCTATCGCGCGGTCGAGCAACACGACGAAGTCCACATTTTCGACATCCACCACAATCCCAGCGACGAATGCATCGTGGGGCGCAATATCCGCCCCGTATTGACCGGGATGTTCCGCGAGGCCGAGCGGACGGTCGAAACCGAACTTGCAACGACGACGCTGGCGGACTGCATCGCACAGATGCGCGCGCACATCAACCACACCGATGCCACGAACGCCGTCAACGGCGGCAACGCAATCGGCAACAACGACATTGGCTACAGCAGCAGCAATACCGGCAACGCCCAATAGGGCGACAAGGAAGGCAGACCGCAATGAAAGCAGCGATACTGGACCACTACGACCGACACGGAGCGCCTCTGAATGTGCGAGATATCCCCACACCCGACCCCGGCCCCGGCGAAGCGCTCGTGCAGATTCACACGGCGGCGGTGAACCCGCTGGACAATATGATCATCCGCGGGGACGTGCGCCTCATCGTGCCCTATCGCACGCCACTGGTCATGGGCAACGAATTCTCGGGGACTATCGTGCAGTCCGCCAGCGGTCGGTTCAAGCCCGGCGACCGTGTGTACGGCCGCATGCCCCTCGCCAAGATCGGCGCGTTCGCGGAATACGCCGCCGTGGACGAATCCGCGCTCGCCCTCGTGCCTGACTATCTGTCCATGGAAGAGGCCGCATGCGTGCCGCTGACCGCGCTCACCGCTCTGCAATCGCTGGAACTCATGGAAACGCAGCCGGGACAGACGCTGTTCATTTCAGGCGGGACCGGCAGCCTCGGAGCCATGGCCATCCCCATCGCCTCACGCATGGGGCTGACCGTCGCGACCAACGGCAGTGCCCGCAACGAAAAGCGCGTCCGCGACTTGGGCGCCGACATATTCATCGACTACAAGACCCGGCGCTATACCGATGTGCTACACGATGTCGACTGCGTGCTGGACTCCTTGGGCGAGCGCGAACTGCCCGGTGAATTCCAGGTGCTCAAACCCGGCGGTCATCTCGTCTCACTCCGCGGCATCCCTAACGGAAGATTCGCCAAACGCGCGGGATTGCCGCCGTTCAAGCGGATGCTGTTCAGCCTTGCGGGGCGCAAATACGACCGTATGGCGGCGCGCAAGAATCAGACCTACGACTTCGTGTTCGTTCACGCCGACGGTGCGCAGCTCGGGCGCATCAGCAAGCTTTTCCCCGCGGAACGCCCGCTCAGCGTGTCCATCAACCGGACATTCGGGCTCGACCAGGTGAACGACGCACTCGAACAGGTCAGGTCAGGCCACTCGCAAGGCAAAACGCTGCTACGCATCACGAACGCGTGAGCCCGTGCCCGCGTGAGCCGGATACGTGCAATCCGCACACACGTGAGCCGCGCACACGTATGCTGTACCCGCGTAAGCCGGATATACGATAAGCCCGCATCCGCGTAAGCCGCGCGCACTCATCACCCTGCTTCTACCGACACTGAGAGCCTCCTAAGCGTCCGTAGAAGGTTTTGTTCTGCTTCTGCCGACACTAGGGACCGCGTCAGCGTCGGCAGAAGGTCGGGAAATCGGCGGCCATTCGTCGATTACCTGATTCCCCGCCCTGCGCGATGAATCCCGGCACCCCGGACGTGTAACATCTCAATATCTCGCAAAACTGGACGAAAATCGGAGATTTTCAGATTTCAGCCCGACGCCCCGCACAAGGCTGAGATCAGCGACACCTCACCAGTCCATTGATTTTCGACGAAGTTTGTCCGGTCACGCATGCTGGTTGATTACCCATTATCGGTCAACCACCCCAAAAACCGGTTACGCTAACGGCTCTCCCAGCGTAGACAGTTTGTGGAGGGATGGCAGACAAGCGCGCACATTGGCCTATAACCCGAAACCGTCCGGTACTATGCCCACATTTTGCCCACACTTTTCGGGAAACACAAGGAATACAGGGACTTACCCGGAATTAGTCACCGTATCAGCACGCCGATGAAACCGTTGAAAAACAAAGGAACCAGCCGTTTCCGGCTGGTTCCCGAATCGTGCGAGCGGAGGGAGTTGAACCCTCACGAGCATTCGCTCACTGCCACCTGAAGACAGCGCGTCTACCATTCCGCCACGCTCGCAGACAAATAGACAAGATACCATGATTGACTATCTGTTGCAAGCTGGAATCATCGGCGTGTCGCTAGCATAGATTCAGCCGGCTGCTGTCAACACGCAGACAGGCGCCGCGAAGCAACCGTAATGAGGCACCCAAAAGAGCAACCGCCGGCCGGCGTTGATCTTGTCGGCAGGCGCAGCATGCACCAACCAGTATCAACGCCAACGCCGTCTCCAGCGTCGCCAACGCAAAAATCAGCGACTGCTGGCCTGAGGCATCATCCGGCCACCACACGACCCGCTCAATCACCCGCTCGGCCAGCTCACCCGTACGCCAACAGTCACCCGCGCGACCCGTTCGCGTAGAATCGCGCCAGCGTCTCGTCGCGGAACTCGTCGAAATACCCACCGTCAATCGACGCGCGAATATCGTCAAGCAGCTTCACAAAGAAATGCTCGTTGTGAATCGTCGCCAGCGTGAAGCCGTTGAACTCCCTCGCACGCAGCAGGTGGTCGACATACGCCCGCGAATAATGCGTGCACGTGTAGCAGTCGCAGCCCTGTTCAAGTGGCTCGAAATCGAACTTGTTGGCGGCGCGCTTGATGTTGTACCGTCCGTCGCGCGTGAAAATGGCGCCATTTCGCCCGCAACGCGCGGGAGCCACGCAGTCGAAGGTGTCGCCGCCGTTTTCCACGCATGCGAAGATGTCATCCACCGCCGCGATACCGAGCACGTGACGCGGCCGGCTCTCCGGCATTGCGTCGCAGATCCACGCGCACGTGTCGCCGATGATCCGTTTCTCGATCGCGCCTCCGATACCGACGCCGTCGAAGTCCAGCGAGGCGATCTCCTCGGCCGCATGCCGCCGCAGATCCTCGTAATTCGCGCCTTGGACCACGCCATACAGCGCCTGATACGGCTTGCCGAGCCGCTCCCGGGTGAGCCGCTCATGCTCGGCGACGCAGCGTTTCGCCCATCGGAACGTGCGTTCCACTGAGCGTTCCTGATATCCGCGCGTGTTCATGAGCGTGGTCAGCTCGTCGAACGCGAACATGATGTCAGCACCGATCTTGTGCTGGATCCCCATGCTGATTTCCGCGCTAAACCGGTGTTTCGCGCCGTTGAGCGGCGATTTGAACGTCACGCCGTCCTCGTCCACGAAAGCGAGACGTTCCTTGCCTTCGGCGATTACGTCATCCGACTTCATGCCGGTCACGTCCATGGCGAGCGTCTTCTTGAAGCCCGCGCCCAGCGACAGCACTTGGAATCCGCCGGAATCCGTGAAGGTCGGACCGTCCCAGTTCATGAACTTCGCCAGCCCGCCGGCCGCATCAAGCACATCCTCACCCGGGCGTTCGAACAGGTGGAATGCGTTCGACAGCAGGCATTGCGCGCCAAGCTGCTTCATGGATTCAGGCAGAACGGCTTTCATCGCTCCCTGCGTGGCGACCGGCACGAACGCGGGCGTATGGATGTCGCCGTGCGGGGTGTGGATGATACCGGTGCGCCCGTACCGCGCGCCGCCACGCCCTTTGCCGTTCGCGGCATCCGGCAGGCGGGTGATGGTTTCAAACCAGAACGCGCTACGGTCACCGGGTTTGCCGGGCTCGGCGCCACGGGGGTGTTCAAGCAGACTAGTCATAGCCGCTACTTTAGGCGGAACCTAGGGAAAAGGCAGTTCACGGCGGAATCCAAACACTGTCCATTCGTATGATGTCCTTCGGTTCGTTGTTGCCTGACAGTCTCATACAATAAACGCATATCGGATAGCTGCTTGGAATCAAATGACTGAGGTATCAATGATGAACAACAAACAGGGGATTCGTAGCCGTGATATGGCGAGTGCGGAGCAGAAACGCTGGAAATCTATAAAGATACTGTTATCGTTGGCGTGTGGCTGCTTAATGTATCGGGTATTCACAACTGTGGCATGGCCGTATCTTATGACAATGACACACGGGGCATTGGAAACCAGCCCTCTACTTTACATCGCCGCAACGGCAATTGTCGTAATCTGTGCGGTTGTATTGTTCTATCGGGATTTGGACATTTTTCGAACCGGGATTTCAAAACGTTTCGGGGACGCACAGGCAATTGCATACGGCGCGCTACTACTCGTTGCCGTGATGTTGAAAAGTGTCGGCACTCGGGGAATCAACTGGGATATCACTGCAATCGCCGATGAACTCTCACCGATTTCCCCCACACTGATTCTCAACATACTTCTTTTTATCCCAGCTGGCATGATGATGTCTAAAATGCTCTGCAAAACACCATGGAGACACATCCTCGTTCTTACCGTACTGATATCTGTTGAATTGCTGCAATACCTATTGTCTCTGGGCATCTGTGACATCAACGATGTTCTGGAAAATTACATCGGGATATTATGCGGCACAATAACCGCCGCATGGCTGCGCGCGCACGTGTGTACACTGTGCCGTATCAACGGCTGTTATATGATCCGCAAAGCGGAGAGCGCGAAAACATTGTCTCCTCAGCACCATGACTAAGAACGCGCTGTATGTGTGACTACACCGTCATGAACCCCCGCGCTGGAATTGCGCTCATGCGGCCGCTCAGGCTTGCCGTCTCCAGTATTACGGGAGTTTATGCGAGATTCCATGATTCGCGGATAAACTCCCACGCAGAACCCGGGAGTTTGGCGCGATTCCTCGACACGGACGATAACCTCCCAATCAAAACGTTGGAATTCCGCGATTCAGAAAAATCGGCCTCGGAGCCTTCAGCGGGAGTTTATTCACTAAACGCAGTATCCGCGATAATCTCCCACGCAAATCCGGGAGTTCATCCGCTGGCGGGCGGTTCCGGCACAAAGTCCCGCCCACAACACAATTGACCGCGCCCGGCATATCAACCGGACGCGGTCAGATCGCGTAGTGCTGGCTTGTGTATCGTCGCCAGCCTTCTGGCTCGGCTCACAGCACCGGCACAATCGCAAGCAACCGCCAGAACCACCAGCGGCCGCTGCCAGCTACCGATGCAGTAACAGCTACTTCGCCGCCGATTCGTCGCTCGGATGCGGCTTCGGCTTCATAGCACTCGGCAGCGGCATGTGAATCGGCTTATGCGGCTTGACCGGCGTATGCTGTGCCGGTGGCTCGTCGCTCGCGGCCTTCGCCGCCGCTTCCGCCGCCCACTTGGCGTATTCGTCTAAATCGTCATCAACTGGTGATGACTCGCTCTTTGTGCCCTCGCCCGACTCATGCGCATACTGCTCTTCGACGTCGGCGAACGGATCGAACGAACCGGTACCCGGCTCCTGGGAATTGAGCTCCTTGGCGAGCTCATCGTAGTCGGTATCGGTAGTCAGGTACTTGAGCTTACGGGCTATTTTCTGCTGTTTTGCCTTCTGACGTCCGCGGCCCATCTGACCCCCTGCAATACTTATAGTTGTTGAATCATCATATAAGAGAGTACCACTTATTATGCACGTGGTGGTTGTCTGCTGAGACTTTTACGATAAAAGCAAGTTTTACTTGGGCTTTCAAGGCAAAGGAATGGTCATGGCAGATGAGCAAGTGACTGCTGTAGGCAACGAGATGAGCGCGAGTTTCCTCGCCGCGAAGAAGCGTTCGGACGAGACGCTGGCTGCGCTCAAAGAGAATCCGGGCAAGTTCACGATGCTGACTGGCGACCGGCCAACCGGACGACTGCACCTTGGCCATTACTTCGGCTCGATTCGCGAGCGTGTCGCCATGCAGAACCTGGGCGTGAACACGAATATCATCATCGCTGATTATCAGGTGATCACCGACCGCGACACCACCGAGCACATCCAGGACAACGTGCTCAACCTGGTGCTTGACTATGTGGCCGCCGGCATCGACCCGAACAAGACCATGATTTACACGCATTCCGCGGTTCCGGCAGAGAACCAGCTCATGCTGCCGTTCCTGTCGCTGGTCACCGAGGCGGAGCTGCACCGCAACCCGACCGTGAAGTCCGAAATGGAGGCTTCCGGCCACGCGCTGACCGGTCTGCTGCTCACCTATCCGGTGCATCAGGCGTGCGACATCCTGTTCTGCAAGGCCAATGTGGTGCCGATCGGCAAGGACAATCTGCCGCACGTGGAGATCACGCGCACCATCGCCCGCCGGTTCAAC
Source organism: Bifidobacterium sp. (assembly GCF_051876855.1). GTDB lineage: Bacteria > Actinomycetota > Actinomycetes > Actinomycetales > Bifidobacteriaceae > Bifidobacterium. The sequence continues at coordinate 6,519 of NZ_JBJEIH010000094.1, read as the reverse complement.
GAGCGGTATGCGAAGAAGCATCCGGTGTTCCCCGAGCCAAGTGCGATTCTGTCCGAAGCCCCGGAAATCCCGGGTCTTGACGGCCGCAAGATGAGTAAGTCCTACGGCAATTCGATTATGCTGGGCGCTACCGCCGAAGAGACTGCGAAGCTCATCAAGAAGAGCCGCACCGATTCCGAGCGCAAGGTGACGTATGACCCGGTGAACCGTCCGGAAGTGTCCGCGCTGCTGACCACCGCCGGCCTGGTGACCGGCCGCGACCCGAAGGATATCGCCGAGGAGATCGGCGATGCCGGCGCCGGCGCCCTGAAGGCGTACGTCACCAAGTCGGTCAACGAGTTCCTCGCCCCGCATCGCGAGCGTCGCGCCGAACTCGCCAAGGACATGGATTCGATCCGCGACATTCTGCACGACGGCAACAAGCGCGCCAACGAAATCGCCGAACAGACACTGGATGAAGTCCGCGAGGCCATGGGCATGAAGTACTGACCCGGGTCAGACAATCCGCGTTGGTTCTCACAAACCGGCTGTGCTAAGAGGGCTCTTGGCACAGCCGGTTTGTGTATGGGCGAGCAAAGGAAGGTCTTGGCGTGAGCGTATTGCGAAGCGATCGCGAGTGTCGCGCAATAGCACCGTAGCTTCGCGCGCAATTCTCACGCACGCACGCTCAGACGAGCGGTAGCAGGCCGCTCAGATCGTCGCGTTCGCCGACTGCGCTGATGCGGCCGGCCTGCTTCTCCTCGGCCCATGTGGTAATGCCGCATGCCAGACGCAACCACACATCCGGCTTGAGTTCAATCACATCAGGCGGCGTGAGATTATGCGGGTCAGACGCCGGCCCGTCCAGGATCTTGATGGCGCCCCACGGTGCCACACGCACTTCGACGCCCTCCCCCGGCGCCTTGCGCTCCAGCAAGTACAGTGAGTACCGCACGGCCCACGCCCACACCGGACGCGGCAGATCATTCGGAGACACGGTCAGACGCCCCGTCTCACTGTCATCCTGCGCGGCGAGCTCCCGTGCCTTGTCACGCCACTGTTGCAGCCCGTCACGGCCCTTATCAATATCCTGTTCCCTGATTACCGGCATACCCCCATTGTGCCACGGCCGGCCGCGACATGGCGCGGCACAAAGCGTCCCGGCCCCCACCTGGGACCGAAATGCCGACATACGTATCCCACGGCATACGCAAACCACGGAAGACAGCCCGGCACAGCCGCGTTCCAGCGAAATCCGATCAGCTGCGTATGCCACGGCATACGCCGCACAACAGACAGAAGACGCCCCACACCATCCGGAAACTGCAATACCAGCTTACGTATGCCCCCACATACGTCACACGACAGATACAAGGCGTCCCACACTACCCGGAAGCCGAAATGCCGACTTACGTATGCCACGGCATACGTTATGCGCCGGGTAGAAGCCTTCCCGCACCACCCAGGAGCCGCAACGCCGACTGGCGTATGCCCAGACATACGTCACGCACCAGATACAAGGTGCTCCACCCTAGCTGAGAGGCCGCAATACTGGCTTTGTGTATGTCCGGGCATACGGAAACCGCAGAAGACAGCCCGGCACAGCCACGTTCCGGCTAAATCTGATTCGTTACGCATGCCACGGCATACGCCGCACAACAGACAGAAGACGCCCCACGCTATCCGGAAACTGCAATACCAGCTTACGTATGCCCCCACATACGTCACACGACAGA
>NZ_JBJEIH010000094.1:0-4704 GCF_051876855.1 Bifidobacterium sp. | reverse complement strand
CGTTATGCGCCGGGTAGAAGCCTTCCCGCACCACCCAGGAGCCGCAACGCCGACTTACGTACGCCACGGCATACAGGACGGCGCGGAAACCAATCCAGCAATACGACAATCCAGCAATCCAGACTCCCCCACGCCCACCCCGGACACGCATATTCGCCGATAACGCAAAAGGCGGAAGCCGCACCGCACATTACACATGCAGTGCAAAGCTTCCGCCTCTTTGGATCGACCGGCATCTACCGGTCTGCTGGCCTACCGGTTCAGGCGCTCACGCCCATACCGGCCAGCATTGGTGCTTACTTGAGGGCGCCGGTGTGCCAGATGCGCTCGAGGTAGTCCTCGATGGAGCGATCGGAGCTGAAGTAGCCGGAGTTGGCCACGTTGAGCACAGCCATACGAGCCCACTTCATCGGATCGCGGTAGGTCTCCTCGATCTCGGCCTGGATGTCCATGTACGCGCGGAAGTCCGCAAGCGTCATGAAGTAATCCTTGTTCAGCCAGTCGTTGACGAGGTCCTTGTAGGTGTCCTTGTCACCGTCGGAGAAGGTGCCGTCCGCGACCATGTCGATGGCCTGCTTGAGCTGCGGATCCTTCTCATAGTACTCGCGGGACAGACCCTTGGTGTCGTAGCCCTTGGCGTACAGGGCGGAGACTTCCGGCTCGGTCATGCCGAAGAGGAAGAAGTTCTCAGCGCCGACGCGCTCACGGATCTCGACGTTCGCACCATCGAGCGTGCCGACGGTCAGGGCGCCGTTGAGAGCGAACTTCATGTTGCCGGTGCCGGAAGCTTCCTTGCCGGCCTGCGAGATCTGCTCGTCGAGGTCGGTGGCCGGGATGAGGTTCTGAGCCAGCTCGATGTTGTAGTTCCACGGGAAGTAGACGTGCAGCTTGCCCTTGGTGGCCGGGTCGTTGTTGATGACGCGAGCCACATTGTTGATCAGCTGAATGGTCTGCTTGGCCAGGTAGTAGCCCGGGGCGGCCTTCGCGCCGAAGAACACGGTGCGCGGAACCAGGGTGTCCGGATCAACCTTGCCGGACTTGATGTCGGCGTAGGTGGCGATGACCGCGAGGATCTTCAGGGCCTGGCGCTTGTACTCGTGCAGACGCTTGATCATCGTGTTGAACATGGTGTTCGGGTCGATGTCGAAGCCGTACTTACGCTTGGCGAACGCAGCGAAGTCGTTCTTGTTGGCCTGCTTGACGGCGGCGAACTTCTTGACGAACTCCGGATCGTCAGCCAGCGGGATGAGGCCCTTGAGCTGCTCGAGGTCGGACAGCCACGCGTCGGTGCCCAGGCCCTCGGTGATGAGGTCGGACATGCGCGGGTTGGCGAGCTTGATGAAGCGGCGAGGAGTGACGCCGTTGGTGACGTTGGTGAACTTGTCCGGGTACACGGAGGAGAAGTCCTTGAGGGTGACGTCCTTGAGCAGCTCGGAGTGCAGCTCGGCCACACCGTTGACGTAGGAGCCGCCGTAGGTGGCGAGGTACGCCATGCGGACGGAAGCATCCTTGCCGTCGGTGTAGATGCGCATACGCTCGATCTGGTCGTCGGCAACGCCCTTGCCCTTCAGCTCGGCCATGAACTGCTCGTTGATCTTCTTGATGATCTCAAGGTGACGCGGCAGCAGCTCGCCGATCAGGGAGGCCGGCCACACTTCCAGAGCTTCCGGAAGCAGGGTGTGGCAGGTGTAGTTGAAGGTCTTGTTGGTGATGGACCAAGCGGTATCCCAGTCGTAGCCGTACTCGTCGATCAGGACGCGCATGAGCTCCGGGATGCCGATCACCGGGTGGGTGTCGTTGAGCTGGAACACGATCTTGTTCGGCAGCGTGGTCAGGTCAGGGTTCTTCTCGCCCGGATAGAACACGCGGATCGCGTCATGGATGGACGCGGAGACGAAGAAGTACTGCTGCTCGAGGCGCAGCTTCTTGCCCTGCGGGGTGGAATCCTCCGGGTAGAGGATCTTGGAGATGTTCTCGGCCTCGACCTTCGGGATCACGGCGTCGAGGTAATCGCTCTTGTTGAAGGTGAGCAGATCGAACTCGTCGTAGGACTTCGCGGTCCACAGACGCAGCGTGTTCACGCGGCCGGACTTGTAGCCCGGAACCATGTAGTCGCACGGGACGGCGCGGACAGCCCACGCCGGCTTCCACACGCGCTTGCCGTTCTCCTCGACGACTTCGCCGCCAAAGTTCACGCGCTGGTCGCGGTTGTAATCGACGTGGCCCCACGGCTCCTCGTTGACGAGCCAGTAGTCAGGGGTCTCAACCTGCTTGCCGTTCTCGTCGAACTCCTGCTTGAAGATGCCGTACTGGTAGCGGATGCCGTAGCCGAAGGCCGGCACGCCGATGGAGGCGAGAGAATCGATGTAGCAGGCGGCGAGGCGGCCAAGACCGCCGTTGCCCAGGCCCGGCTCATACTCGGCGTCGATGACGTCCTTGGTGTCGAAGCCCAGCTCCTTCATGGCGCCTTCGAACTGCTCGGTCAGGCCGGCGTTCAGCAGCGCGTTCTCCAGCTGCTTGCCCATGAGGAACTCAGCGCTCAGGTACCCAACGGCCTTGGTGTCGCCGTTGACCATGTCGTGCTGGGTCTTCATCCAGGAATCCACGAGGTGGCGGCGCACGGCAGCAGCGGTGGCCACATACACATCAGCGGCGGTCGCCTGCTCCGGCGTCACGCCCTGGGTGTACTTGAGCTGCTCGCGAATCTCGTCGGTGAACTCACCGGAAGTAAGCGAAGACTTCGGTGCAGTGATTTCGGTCATTATCTGACTCCCTTTGACGGAACCTATTCCAAGAACCATTATGCCTGAAAGTCTCGGCATTGGCACGGCCTGACAAGCGCAGTGCGCCCCTTTCTGCATACGTTCTCAGAGGTTGATATTAACATCACCCCCTCAACCACGTGCAATCGCCCCGCATCAGGGAGCCGAACCATCTTTGTCTTTACTGAATTAATCAATGCATGAAGCCCATTCTCGTGCGGTTCACGCGCAGGACGACAAGATGAAAGCAATCGTTTGCAAAAGCGACACGCCCACCATACGACCGCCATTGGGAGGCCGCGGAGAGCGCCGTTGCCGGAGTGCTTTATTGATTTTGTCCTCATGCGGTATATGCAACGCCGACAGATAACACGTCATCCCGAGAGGCAGAGATTACTAGCGAACGATTAAACACCCCACGATATGACTACTCCCGCAATGGCTCAGTCGCATCATTAGCACCACGATTTTTCCTATACGCCCTATACGTCTACCTTCCGAAGCCATCGGAAGCAAGTCGGAAGGAAAGTCCCTGAAACAGTCCCCGAAACAGTCCTCAATAACGCAAACAGGGGCGCCCCGAACGGGACGTCCCTGTACAGTGCGGCACGCTCAAAGCGTGCGAAATCCATGATGGATGACGGTGACGTTGAGGTTGGATACGTCAATCCGCCAAGATATCGAAGGCGACGAATGCGCCAGACGGATGCGCCGAAGGAATGGGCGGCAGCCAATCAGGCCTGCTCGGGCTCGGCGGCGTCATCCGCCTCGCCTTCAGCCTCGTCGTCCTTGTTCAGGCCCAAATCAACCGGCGAGGAGCTGTTCTCCCACGGCTCCTCCCATGGATCGTAATCCGGGTTCTGCTGCTTGTAGATGTACATACCCGCAACAGCGGCGAGCAGCGCTCCGAAAAGCAGCGCAAAGAACTTCCAACCGTTAGAAGACTTCTGCTCCATGACGGCTCCTTTCAGGTACCAGGTGACCTGCCCATCCAAGTCAACTCTAGCTACCATAGTACGGCCTCGATTGTGACGATTGAGTGGAAGAGCGGCAAGAGTCCACCCGCCAGGGGCGTATTCCAGCCGACAGTGCGCCGGTGGGCGTTACAGTGGGACCATGCGAATTGGCAGCTTTACCCTCGATCGTCGGTCCGTGACAGCTCAGTGGCGTGGCGGAGGACCTGTCGTCACCGCGGCGATCTGCGTGGTCTGCATCATCGTGTGGCTGCTGGAGGTCCTGCTTCAGCACGTGTCCCCCAGCTTGTTCACGGCGATGCTGGGACAGGGGATGTTCATGCCCATCGCGGCGGTGGAGCATCCGTGGACTTGGCTGACCTCGATGTTTCTGCATTCCCCGTCCATTCTGCATGTCGCGTTCAACATGATGGCGCTGTGGTCGGTAGGGCCTGTATTGGAACGGATGTTCGGCCATTGGCGGTATCTGGCGTTCTACTTGATCTGCGGATTGGGCGGCGCCACCGCACTCACCCTGTGGTGCCGGGTGACTGGGAATTGGCTGATGGCGGCATACGGGGCATCTGGCGCGATTTTCGGTCTGTTCGCGGCGCTGCTGGTGGTCTTTATGAAAAGTGGCGCCGATCTTCGATCGATGCTGGTGTGCATGGTCATCAACTTCGCGCTGCCGGTGATCATGCCGAATGTCGCATGGCAGGCGCATGTCGGCGGTTTTGTGGTCGGCGGTCTGCTGACGTGGCTGCTGGTGGACGGGGTGCCTACGCTGCGAGGTCAATCCGCCAGTCGTCGAATGTGGATATATGGCTCGGCTGTGACGGTTGTGCTTGTAGTTGCGTTGATCTTGTGCGTGCCGCCGATTGGGCGGGTCGCGTAAACGGTTGCTGGACGGCTGACGGATTCCGGCCGGCGTGATGGCTGGCAGCGGCTGGCAGCGGCTGGCAGCTGCCGTATCTCGCCGCAGTGCGATT
>NZ_JBJEIH010000093.1:26126-28338 GCF_051876855.1 Bifidobacterium sp. | reverse complement strand
CTCGCTATACTGGTAGATGAGGATTCTTCCCAAGGCCGTCCATATGACGGTAACGCAGCGTGCGTGTCAACGGAAAGCATAGGCGGCTCGTCCGTCATGTTCTTGTCGCGCGAACGCACGATCTGTTCAAACTCGCCTGGCGGCTGTGCCGTCCAGACCAAGAAAGGAAAGCTGGGGACAGCCTTACTATGCATGACTGAACAACAGCAATACCGTGATGCCGCAGAGCAGCAATCCCGCGATGCCGCCCCGATCACGTCTGCCGAGAATACCCATACCACACAACCAGAACCGATTCCGCGGACCTTGATTCTTTCGATTCTGGCGACAGGAATCATGGCGTTCATCGGAATTCTCACTGAAACCTTGATGAATGTGCTGTTCCCGATTCTGATGGGGGAGTTCCATATCAGCACGTCCACGGTCCAATGGCTGACCACCGGGTATTTGCTGGTGGTGTCGCTGGTGGTGCCGCTGTCGTCGTATCTCAAGCGCAAACTTCCTGTGAAGCGGATTTTCCTGATTGCCATCGCGCTATGCATTGTCGGATGCATTGTCGGGGCATGTACGCTGAATTTCCCGATGTTGATGCTCGCCCGCATCCTCCAAGGCGGTGGTACGGGTATCGCCCTGCCGTTGATGTTCAATATCATTCTTGACCAGGCGCCTAAGTCGCGGATCGGCCAGCTGATGGGCGTCGGCAGCTTGGTCGTGGCGACGGCGCCGGCGCTCGGGCCGACGGTCGGCGGCCTGGTCGGCACATATATGCCTTGGCGGTGGATTTTCGTGATTCTGTTGCCGTTCCTGCTCATCGCCCTTGGATTAGGCCTCGCCAATATCCAGCAGGGTTCGCCTACGGTTGACGCCCATCTCAACCCGCTGCACGTGTTGCTCATGGCGGTGGGCTTCGTGGCGTTCGTATTCGCGATTGACGAGGGCGGCTCCGCGATCACCGCATTCAGCCAAGGCGTTTCGGGCGCCGGGAAAACCGCGGTGTTGGCTGTGGTGCTGCTGGTCGTCAGCGCGCTGGCGCTTGTGGTATTCGCCCAGTTGTCCCGCCGTTCGTTCTCTCCGCTGGTCAGGCTCGGTGTGCTGCGCAGCGTGCCCTTCCGTTGGCATCTGCTCGCCTATGTGCTGCTGCAGATTTCCATGATCGGTTTCAGCTTTGTCATTCCGAATTCCGCGCAGCTCGGATATGGCATTTCGGCCTTGGTGTCGGGCGTTCTCGTGCTTCCGGGCGCGTTGTTCGGCGCTATGCTCGCCCCAGTGTCTGGCTCGTTGCTTGACCGCCAGGGGCCGGTCAAACCGATTTCCGCCGCGCTTGCTGTCACGCTGATCGGCGTGCTGCTGTTTTCGGTCTTCGTCAACGGGTCTTCCACGGCAGTGGAGTTGGGCATTTTCTACTTCGTGTTCATGGTCGGCTTCTCCATGGCGTTCGCCAATACCATGACCAGCGGCCTCAACCAGGTGGATGCCCAGCTGAAAGCCGACGGCAACGCCCTGTTCAGCACGTTCCAGCAGCTTGCAGGCGCGGTGAGTACGACGATTCTGTCCGTCTTCCTCGCTTCCGCGCAGGCGGGGCATGGTGAACCGGGAACCGCCGCATACCGGGCGGCGACTGTTGCCGGTGCCCACCACGGTTATATCTTCCTCACGATTGTCGTGGTCTGCGCGTGTCTGTGCATGGTTCACGCTTTCAGGTATATGAAACGCGAGGGTGCACTCGGCTGATGCTTCCAGGCGGCCGGTGGATTGTCGTCCCCGGCCGCCTCGCGTTTCCTGTGCGTTCTTGTGCCTTCTCATGCGTTCCGTTCTTGTGTTTCTTCAGCGAAACGACGTACACTCGGCTGTATTATGCATTACTTCACTCCAAAACGGTGCACTGAATCGAACAAGATCATGTACCACGATAAAGCGCAGGCGTTGCGCGCGGCCGATCAAAGCTGGCGCGAACGCGGCGCCGAGCTGTGGGTGTATCGGTGTGAGTATTGCGGCAGTTGGCATTTGACGCATCATGATCCGTCGTTGCGTGACGCGGTTCCCCATATGGACGGGCAGCGCAAGCCTCACTCGCGCAAACGCGGGTATAAACCTCGCAGACGGTGATTTACCGTATTTCCTTGCATACTATGAAGGCCGTAGACACCAGGGAACCGGTGTCTACGGCCTTCAATCGTTGTGATGCGGTACGGGCAGGACGGCTCAGCAGGAC
>NZ_JBJEIH010000093.1:17949-26026 GCF_051876855.1 Bifidobacterium sp. | reverse complement strand
GCAGGACGGCTCAGCAGGACTGCCCAGTGCGAGGGTTCAGCGCGAGAGGTCAAATCCTTGCGCCTGCGCGTCGCACAGCCCGCGATCGAGCGCCGATTCGTCCTCGGCGATGCTGGCGATCTGGTCGCTGAACGCATCCACTGGCCGCGAGGTATTGCGCAAATCGTAGTACTGGTGGACTTCCTCGTCGAACGCCGAGAGGCCCTTGATTGGCGTGTCGTCCGTGGGGTACGCGTTGTCGAAGAACTGCATGGAGCGAGGCATGCGTGGTTTGGACGCCGGCTCCTGATCAGGCTTGCCGATGGCCAGTCCAAGCACCGGGAACGTGTATTCCGGCAGCTTCAGCGCGGCGATCAGCTCGGGGATGTCGTTGAGAATCGAACCCAGAATCACGCAACCCAGTCCCATCGAGTTTGCGGCGGTTTCCATGGCATGTAAGGCGAGAACGGCGTCGTTCTGGGCCTGCGAGAACCGGTAGCCGTACCGCAGGGCAAAGCGTTCGGGGGAGACGTCCACGCCTTTTGCCTGTGCGATCATCGCGTTGCGGTGCTCGTCAAGGATGAACACGTACAGCAGCGGGGCGGTGGCGATGTACTCCTGATGTCCGATGCGTGCAAGCTTGCCCTTCAACTCGGGGTCGGTCACGCGGATAACCGACCAATCGTTGAGAAATTGGCTTGATGCGGCATGCTGGGCTGCGGATTCCAATGCGTCCACAGTGTCGGGGTCAATCGCCTCCGGCTTGAATTTGCGGATTGAGCGACGCTCGAGCAGGGCGTCGACAGCTGGCTGTGAAGAAATAGTCGTACTCATACAGCTATTGTCTCAGGCTCTAGTTACGGCCGCCCGGCGACTTTTGCTCTCCGTGAAGATATCCCGTGAAGATATCCCGTGAAGATATCCGTGAAGAGCCGCGGGAATAAGGCGTCATGACGTTGGTATGGTCGCATGGTGCTGTCTGACGATTGCAACGCTGTGGATTTGTGTCGGCGTTGATTGCGTGGTGACGTTGATCGCATGCTGACGTGGCGCGGTGGTGCTGAACGCACGTTGACCCGCGCGATGATTACGCAGTGCTTGTAGGCCTCGCACTGCGCGCTCGCTCTCCTACGCCCGTTTCCGTCAGTCAGCGATGATGGCGGGCGACGATGGACTGCGCCGCCATGCTGGACAGCTGGTTGGTTATCGCCGCGACCGCTGCGGATATCGCGGTGCGTGACAGGCTCGCGAACAGGCTCGTCGTGGCTTTCGTGTTCCCTCCGGCGATGCTTCGACGCTCGATGCCCGTCCATACCGATTGCATGACGCGCCCGACCACGATACCGGCAACGGTCGGCAGCGCGAACAGCAGGATCTTGTCACCGAGCGTTTCGGGGTCGCGCTCGCGGCGGGATTTCAACGCGGCGACAGCGTTGTCCACCGTTTGCAGACGCGCGATGATGGCATCCGCATTGGCGCTGCCTGTACCGGCTGCATTGAACGCATTGGCTGCATTGCCCGCATGGCCAGCGCTGCCCGGTGTTGGAACCGCCTTGGCTGTGTCTCGTCCGGTTGATTCGTTGCCTGTGTTCATACGTTCATGATATGTCATCCCCGCTGTTCAACGCGGCAATGACGCGGAATATTCGGCGTCGGACGGCACCCGGCATGGGTCTGAGCATCGCCCCATGGCCGAAAAATGATTTCCGGGATTTCCCTGACATCCAGCCGTCTGAGCGGTACAATGCCTCTATGACTGCAATTCATCTCCCCGGCGACGACGCCAAGAAACAAGGTCATCTCGTTCTGCTCCGCCACGGGCAGACTGTGTGGAGCGTGTCGGGGCAGCACACCGGACGCACCGACATCCCCCTGACACCAACGGGGCAGGATCAGGCACGGCAAGCCGGCGCGCGCTTGTTGCAGGCGTTCCCGCAAGGATTTGCACCAGACCATGTATTCGTCAGCCCGTTGCGCAGGGCACGGCAGACCGCGGCGCTCGCCAGATATCCGCAGGCCACGGTGCTTGACGGGCTTGCCGAGTGGGATTACGGCAGGGCGGAGGGTCATACCCGGCAACAGATCAGTGAGGCGAGCGGTTTCGCATGGGATGTGTGGCGGGACGGCCCGAGCCGGGTCAGCATGGAACTCGCCGGCGACTGGACCGCCACATTGCCTGGGGGCGAACAGGTGCCCGTGCACAATGGTGAGGGCGAGACCCTGGCGGAGGCGGCGGATCGCACGCGCGGCGTCATACGTCAGGTGTCGGCTGCGTTGGATGACGGGCATGATGTATTGCTCGTCGCCCACGCGCACATCCTGCGCATTCTGACCACGCAATGGTTGGGTGTAGATCCGCGCGACGGCAGGTTGCTGCGGCTTGACACGGCGCATTACTGCGTGCTGGGCCAGTATCATGGCGACCACGTGATCGTGCACTGGAACTGCTAGCTTTGCTGGGGCGGCAGACGCTGTTTCGTCCGCTCGGATCGCTTTGATTTGCCGGGGTCGCCGTGATTTGCCTGGGTGTCGGTTTGCCGGGGTCGCCGGAACGCTCAGCCCGGTGGCTGAACCTGCATCATGATGCCTGATACCCTCCGTTGATTGCGGCTCAGACAGGGGACAAAGAAGAAACGCCGTGTCAGCAAACGGTTGCATGTTGTGCAACTCTGCAAATCCCTTGAAACAAGCCATTTGTGCTCGCTTTGTCCGTTGAAAAACACGACACGCCGACAACTTTTCTTGCCATCGTTTGCAAAAATCCGAGGGAACGTGCATAATAGAAAGCGTCGAAAACAGAACGGCACGACGTAAGTGCCGACTTCCGAGCAACATCGGAACGACAGCGGAAGAGAAAGGTTCGATGATGAATCGTACAGTCAAGTCAGCGATCGCCATCGCAGCAGTGGCGGCCATGTCGGTTGGCGCGTTCGCAGGTTGCGGAAACTCCAGCAGCAGCGACAACGGCAAGGGCAAGGTCTACTACCTGAACTTCAAGCCGGAAGCGGCGGACCAGTGGAAGGCCCTCGCCAAGGAATACACCAAGGAGACCGGTGTCGAGGTCACCGTGTCCACTGCGGCGTCCGGCACCTATGAGCAGCAGCTCAAGAGCGAAATGGCGAAGAGCAACGCCCCGACCCTGTTCCAGGTTAACGGCCCTGTCGGCTATGCAAACTGGAAGGATTACACCGCCGACATGTCCAACACCGAGCCGTACAAGCAGCTCATCAACAAGAAGGTCGCGCTCAAGGACGGCAACAAGGTCGTCGGCGTGCCGTACGCAATGGAAACCTACGGCATCATCTACAACAAGAGCATCCTGAACAAGTACTTCGCTCTTGACGGTGCCAAGGCCAAGTCCATCGACGACATCAACTCCTTCGACACGCTCAAGGCGGTCGCCGATGACATGCAGGCCCGCAAGAGCGAGCTCGGCATCAAGGGCGCCTTCACTTCTGCGGGCTTCGATTCCAGCTCCGACTGGCGCTTCAAGACCCACCTGGCCAACCTCCCGCTCTACTATGAGTTCGAGAAGGACAAGGTGACCAACGAGCCGGCTAAAATCAAGGGCACCTACCTGCCGGAGTACAAGAACGTGTTCGATATGTACATCACCGACTCCACCACCGATCGCACGCAGCTGAGCTCCAAGACCTCTGATGATGCTGATTCCGAGTTCGCACTTGGTGAGGCAGCGTTCTACCAGAACGGCACTTGGGAGTGGGCTAACCTCCAGAAGGCGGGCATGAAGGCTGACGACCTCGGCATGATCCCGATTTACTTCGGCGTGGACGACGAGAACGAAGGCCTGGTCACCGGTTCCGAGAACTACTGGTGCATCAACTCCAAGGCTTCCGAGGCTGACCAGAAGGCCACCGCAGCCTTCCTCAAGTGGGTCATCACCTCGAAGACCGGCATCAACTCCATCAGCGACAAGATGGGCCTGACCACTCCGTTCAAGTCCTTCAGCGACGTGAAGATCACCAACCCGCTGACCCAGGCCGCTGTCGATGACCAGAACTCCGACAAGACCCAGGTCGCTTGGGACTTCACCTTCATGCCTTCCGAGACTTGGAAGAACAACCTCGGCAACGCGCTTCTCGAGTACGCTCAGGGCACTGGCAACTGGGATGCTGTCAAGACCGCGTTCGTTGATGGCTGGGCATCTGAGTACGCCGCAGCTCACGAAGGCTGATTCCCGATAATCTGAGGGCCGGTTGGAATCCGGCCGGCCCTCCCTGTTTTTCTCCTTTCTTCTTTGTTTGATGGTTGGAATGACCCCCACCGTGATCGCGGTGGGGGTCATTCTGTATGTGGGGTGTGGTGTAGGTCGTAGTGCGGGATGCGTTGCGGGCGGCTGCGGTTGATGTGCGTGTCGGCTCATCAGGTTGTTGTCTTACAAACTGTCTACGCGGGCTGGGGTCTGGGCGTCGCTAGTTTGAGAGGCATCCGCTGGGGTGCGCGTGACCATGGCATGAAAGCGCGCATCTGGCTCGCGCGAATCGGCGGTAATAGAAAACCGGTTATGCCGAGGAGCCTTTGGCATAACCGGTTTTCGTACTCGAAACTTGCTTGAATCTTGTTAGAACTTGCGCGGAGTTAGTTCAGTGTTCTTCCACCCGTGAGGTCGAGGAACGGACTACGAGGTGCGCCGGGAACAGCTCGTTGGGCTTGTCCACGGTCTCGCCCTCGATGAGCTTGAGCGTCTTGCGTGCGGCGGAGCGCGCCATATCGATGGGAAGCTGGCGGATGGTCGTCAGCCCGACATCGTGCGCGTAGGTGCTGTCGTCGTAGCCGATCACCGAGATATCCGACGGGACAGAGAACCCGTTGCGTTCCAGCTGGAAAATCAGCGGAATCGCAATGCCGTCCTCCTGGCAGGCGATGGCCGTAGGCATCTGCGGCAGGCTCAGGATCTGGGTGATGAGATTGTCGATGCGGTAGGTGCCTTCTTCGGCGGTGATCACCGATGGCTCGATGTCTTGTTCCCGGCAGTATCCGAGGAAGGATTCGATACGCTGCTGCACACTGAAATGCAGGGATTGCGCCGGGTTGGTACGAATGTACAGAATCCTGCGATGCCCGAGCTGGATTAGATGCCGTGCGGCCAGAATCGACCCCTGATGGTCATCGATGTTGACGGTTGCCGAAAAACCGTCCTGCAACACGGAATTCACGCCGATGATTGGCACGTCGATGCTGCTCAGCCGCTCGATCTCGTCTTTGTCGATATCGAAGGACGCGATGACCACGGCGTCGGCGTTCCGACGCACGGGCATGGTGTCGAAGAATTCCTTGCGCTGCTCGCGGCTTTCGATTTGGATGATGGACAGATCGTAGCCGGCGGCGGAGAACTCGGCGTTGAGCCCTTCGATAACAGACGCGGCGAACCAGTTGCTGATGTGGTTGCTGACCAGCAGTGCGATGCGCAGCGATTGGCCGGTTTTCAGCGCCGCTGCTGAACGGGATATCGAGAAGTTCAGTTCGTCGGCGATGGACAGCACCTTCGCACGCGTCTTCGGTGATACCAGGTCGGGGCGGGTGAATGAGCGCGAAACCGTGGAGATGGACACCTTCGCACGGTTGGCGACGTCTTGGATTGTAGCGGTCGTAGTGGGCTCCTTCATATCTTGCGGTTTGCGGCAGAAATGGTTCCGCCTTGGCGCGCATTTTGCATTCGGTTGCAATCATTTCCCGAAAAAAACAATAATCTCAGTATAGCAGTGTTGGAACCTAATATTGGCGGATGTCTTATATTACAGACACTTAAGCGATTAAGTGTAAAGCGCCACGCCGAAATGAAAACGTTTGTATTTTTCTCGGAACGCGCGTACCATAGGCATTGTTGGCTCGCGTAGTGGGTCGAAGTAGCTCGCCCACGAGCCGGATAGATTAGTTTTGCAAGCGTTGTCACTACGAGGTGACGGCGAGAGAGATAGAGAGGAGAGAGCAAGATGATCACCATGGCCGGCAAGTCCATTCGCCGCTGGTGGGCGCTGTTCGCGTTGCCAACCTTCGCGGCGTTCATCATCGGCTTCCTTGTGCCGTTCATCTTGGGCGTCTACTTGAGCTTCTGCAAATTCACGACGGTCACTGATGCCCATGTCGTGGGTCTGCGTAATTACCGTGTAGCACTTCAGGACAAGGAATTCTGGCATGCAATGGGGTACACGACGGCATTCACCATCGTGACCACCATCATCATCAACGTTGTGGCGTTCGCCATCGCGTACATGCTCACCAAGGCCTTCAAGGGCACCAACATCTTCAGGTCTGTGTTCTTCATGCCGAATCTGATCGGCGGCATCATCCTGGGTTATGTGTGGTTGCTGCTGCTCAACGGCGTGCTCGCCCACTGGGCAAAATCCATCACATACTCGTCGACATACGGCTTCTGGGGCATGGTCATGCTCCTGTGCTGGCAGCAAATCGGCTACATGATGATCATCTACGTCGCTGGTCTGCAGTCCCTGCCGACCGATGTCATCGAGGCTGCCGAGGTTGACGGCGCCAACGGGCGTCAGCGTCTGTTCAACGTCATCATCCCGCTCATGATGCCGAGCATCACCGTGTGCACCTTCCTGACCATCACCAACGGCTTCAAGATGTACGATCAGAACCTTGCGCTCACCAACGGCGCCCCGTCCAACACCTCCGAGCTCGTCGCACTCAACATCTACCGCACCTTCTACGGCCGTATCGGCTTCGAAGGCGTCGGCCAGGCGAAGGCCGTGGTGTTCTTCATCATCGTGGCGGTTGTGGCCCTGATCCAGAACCGTCTGACTTCCAGCAAGGAGGTTGAGGCATGAACGACGAAAAGGAAATCGACGCCTCGGAGCGCGTCCATCATCCGTGGGCTTGGACGATTTTCTTCACCATCCTCAGCTTGGTGTGGATCTACCCAATCGTCCTGGTGTTCATCAACTCCTTTAAGAAGAAGGTGTACATCTCCAAGAACGCGTTCTCTCTGCCCAACAAAGAGACGTTCGCCGGAATCGAGAACTACACCACCGGTATCGAGCGCACGAACCTTATCGGCAGCTTCGGCTGGACTGTGTTCATTACAGTCGGTGCCGTTGCGCTGATTCTGCTGTGCTGCTCCATGTGCGCATGGTGGATTGTCCGTGTGGACAACTGGGCTGCGCGTCTGCTGTACACGCTGTTCCTGTTCAACATGATCGTGCCGTTCCAGATGGTGATGTTCACCCTCTCCAAGCTCGCCGATATGCTGAGCCTCAACACCCCGTGGGGTCTGTGGATCGTCTACCTGGGCTTCGGCGCAGGCCTGGCGGTGTTCATCTTCACCGGCGTGGTCAAGGGCATTCCGCAGGAGCTTGAGGAGTCTGCAATGCTCGACGGTGCATCCGTGCCGCGCATCTTCTTCAACATCGTGGTGCCGATCATGCGGCCGTCCATCATCTCCGTGGCCATCCTTGAGACCATGTGGATCTGGAACGACTACCTGCTTCCGTACCTGACCCTCGACCTCAACAAGTACAAGACCATGTCGATCGCCGTGCAGTACCTCAAGGGCGGCTACGGTTCAGTCGATATGGGCGCGATGATGGGCTGCCTGGTGCTGGCCATCCTGCCGATCATCATCTTCTACTTGATCTGCCAGAAGTACATCGTGAAGGGTGTGATTGCTGGCGCAGTCAAGGGCTGAAATTCTTCCTCTGAACTCCTAACAATGAAGGCGGACCGGTTTCGACCGGCCCGCCTTCAGCGTGTTTGCGGTGATTTGCGGTGTTGCGGCGTTGCGGTGTTGCGGTGTCGTGTGAGGATTCGCTCACACGGGGGCGGTTAACTGGCTCGGACATGCCTGTCGGGACGGTAGACGGGTAGTTGTGCGAGGATTCGCTCACACGGTGGGCGGTTAACTGGCTCGGACATGCCTGTCGGGAAGGTAGACGGGTAGTTGTGCGAGGATTCGCTCACACAGTGGGGCGGTATCTTGGCGGGGACTGCTGGAGAGGGGTCGATTGGTGGCACTCTGTGAGGATTCGCTCACACGGTGCCGGAGTGTCTCTCCCAAACTGGTTTCGCTGAAGTGAGCGTTAGCGTAGACAGTTTGTGAAAGGGGCGCGGCTGGGCTGCG
>NZ_JBJEIH010000093.1:0-17849 GCF_051876855.1 Bifidobacterium sp. | reverse complement strand
GCGTTAGCGTAGACAGTTTGTGAAAGGGGCGCGGCTGGGCTGCGTGTCCCGCCTGTCCCGCGGGTCCCGCCCTGCCCGCGTGTCCCGCGTGTCCCGCGGGCCCCGCCCTGCCCCCGTGCGATGGCGTCAGCCTTGGGCCACCGGCCGCATCATATGACAACGATTGCTGATGGCGGTTGCTAGGATGAATGAGGATCAGCGACATCAATCAGCGACATCAAGGAGTCTTCATGCATTTTCTGTCCCCGGATTCCCCGTTCATGCGCGGACTGAGCAACCTTATCGACGCCATCTGGATCAACATCCTGATGCTTGTCACCAGCATTCCGGTCATCACCATCGGCGCCGCGCTCACATCCGGGCATGATGCCGCTCGTCGCGCCATCATCGGCGAAGGGCACGTCACATCGAACTATTTCCGTGCGTTCCGTCAGAATTTCGCGAAATCGACGCTGATGTGGCTGATTTTCGGCCCTGTGGCGGCAGGCCTTGTCGCCGCTTGGATTTTCCTGCAGATCACCCCGCTGCTGATACCGAAATTCGCGTTCACCATCGTCTGGATTATCGGATTCGAATGGGTATGGGCGTTGCAGGCACGATTCGAGAACAGCTTCGGCCGCACGCTCGGTAACGCGTACGTGTTCGGTGTATCACACATTGTCGCGACGCTGGGCATGGTGGCTATCGATGCGGGCTATCTGGCGCTGATCGCCGCATGCTGGCGGTACATGCCGCAGGGCCTGTTTCTCTTGCTGCTCATGGGGTATGGCACATGCGTGATGCTGCACATCCCGCTTCTTGAACGCGTGTTCGCGCCGTATACCCGCCAATCCGCAACAACCCACGATGATGCGAACTGGCTCAACGGTGGAACTGATCAGCCCGCCGCCACCGCGGAAGTTGATAATCGTACTGCAGGCGTCAAGCCGGAACAGCGCGCCTGAGGACAGGCAAGACATCGGTACATCCGGTGCATCCGGACATCCGGCACACCCTGGACATCCTAGATATCCGCAAATATCTCCTCGCAATATCCGCAACAAGCGCAACATATACAAACGGGGCCGCCTGTCTTCAAGGAGGAAGAAGACAGGCGGCCCTGAGTTGTAACCGATCCGCAGTTGAACGGATTCTCGAGCGCATCCGTAATCCGTGACCCGTGACCCGTGACCCGCGACCCGTGACCCGTGACCCGTGACCCGTGACCCGCGGATGCACGATTCGCGATCCGCACCCGGCCGCGGATTACGCCATCACTCGCCGCGCATCACGGCAGCCAGCGACAGCACGCGCGGATTCTTGAACACCTCATCCGTATGGACCAGATTGCCATCGGCGTCATGCAGCGGCACGCGCCAATTGCAGTATTCCGTGCTGGTACCCGGCTGATTCTGGGTGTGGTGTTCGCCGGTGCCGTCGACCAACGCCGCTTGCAGTAGCAGAGACGGGGCGTTGAGCAGCATTCGGTGCATCGCCTCAACGATTTCCTGCTCGTGGGCGGGCACGTCCTGTGCGGCGCCGGCATCCAGCCAGCCACCGTCGACCAGCAGCTTGAGCATCGCATCGCGTTCGGCGCTTGCTGCCTTCTGGAAGGTCTCGACAGGTTCGCTCAGCAGGTGCAACTCTTCGCGCAGCTTGACATGCTCGAACTCGAGATACCCAGCGGTTGGCGGCAGATCGTGCGTAGTGACGGACGCCAGCGCGTACTTGCGGTACGTGGACGGGTCGGCGTACGGGTCGCCGGCGGTCGGGGAGTTGTTGACACGTGCGAACCATTCAACAACTGTGCCAAGCACACCATGGTCGGCAAGCACCTGGGACACGTAGGCGGGCACGGTGCCGAGATCCTCGCCGATCACCATACCGCCCGCTCGGCTTGCCTCAATCGACAATACGGCGAGCATCGCGCGGTAATTGTACGTGACATACGCTCCGCCCTTGGCTCCTTCACCCTTCGGAATCCACCACAGGCGGAACAGGCCGAGCACATGGTCGATGCGCACCGCGCCCGCATGGGCGAACACATTATGCACCATCTCGCGGTAGACGCGATAGCCGGTGCGCTCAAGATAGCGCGGATTGAACGGCGGCTGGCCCCAATCCTGGCCTTGCTGGTTGTAGAAGTCCGGCGGGCAGCCGACGGTGACACTGCCGACCGCGAAGCGTTCCGGATTCCACCACACGTCCACGCCGTACGCGTGCACGCCGACCGCCATGTCCTGCATGAGGCCGAGCGCCATGCCGGCATCCTTCGCGGCGGCCTGCGCCTGGGCGACCTGTTCGTCGGCGATCCACTGCAGCCAACGCTGGAAATCGAACAGGTCCTGATGCTCGCGAACCAGTTCGGCGACTTCCGGCGAATTCCTGTCCAGTGTCGAGAACCAGGGGTTCTTGTCCTCTTCCCAAGGCGCTCCCCACACTTCGAACGCCACGCACCATGCGGCGAACGCGTCAAGGTCCGGGCCGGCGGCCTTGACGAAGGCGTCGAACGTGGCCTGACGTTCCGCAGAACGGCCGTGCTGGTAAATCACCCACAACGCCTTGCGCTTCGCGGTCCAGGAAGCGTTGAGATCCAGCGGGTCTGGGTTGTCATTGGCTGCCTTGACGCTGTCGTGCAGGGCGTCGACTTGTGCGCGAGCGTCGGCGTCCAGCTCGGCGTATTCTTCGATTTGCTGCGGACGGATATACGTGACATTGAGGAATCGGCGTGATTCCGGCAGATACGGGGAAGGCTCGATCGGCGGGATCGGGGTGCCTGCGTGAATCGGGTTGATCAGCATGAAATCGGCGCCCTGCTTGCCGGCGTCGTGCAGCAGTTCGCGCAGGTCGCCGTAGTCGCCGACACCCCATGATTCCTTGGAACGCACGGAGTACATCTGGGTCATCCAGCCCCAGCGGTGGTGTTGCGCGACCGGCTCGGGAACGGGGATTCTCGCCGGTGCGTACAGAACGGTGGCGTCGGCGGACCTGTCGCCATCCGTCACATGGAGAGTGTGGTAGCCGGTCGGCAGATCGTCCGGCAAGGTCAGCATGAACGCATGGGGGATCGCCGGGTCCGCGTCGGCGTCCTTGATGAGCAGGGCGTTGAGATCACCGTCATAGGCTTCACCGTTTTCGAGGGTGAGCGACAGCTCGGGGGCCGCGGTGACCGCATGGACCGGCACGCGGGTCGCGGTGCCTGCGAATACCACAACCGTCGGTGGCACCAGCTGGTCGCAGGAGGCGCGGTGGGCGGCTTCCAGCGACGCTTCGATGGCGTCATCGCTGGAGGCGTCGACACCGAGTGCGGCAAGCACGCTCACCAGCACTTCGTCCCTAATCTCAACGTATGTGCCGAGCTGGTCGATATACGAGGTGGAAATTCCGCTTGCTTTGGCAAGCCTGATTAATGGCCGTGCGAGACGCTCCGGGCTTTCTTCCCGCCGGACGTCTTGGCTGGATGGCGACGATGCCGTCTGATCGGACATAATGCGCTCCTTCGCTCTTCTCGAGTATGCGATGACAGGTTCCTGCCGGCGGCTTTGACCGTCATTGGGACAGCCGCCGTATCTGGATATGGATATTCTACCGCGTATTGAAATCGTTTGCAATATCACGGGAGCGTTGAGATTCTTGACGAAAAGAGGGGGTCTGGTCCGTGGGTATGGCGTATTTGGGCTTGGAATCCTACCATCGTTTGCAATCCTAATGTGAAAGGCCCCACGCCCGGCGTGTCGCAGATGGAAACGACACGCCGGGCGTGAGGCCTGACGGGTGTCACCGCGGGGACCTGACGCCCGAGACGGTGAGCGCCCTTTACAAGCGCGTCACTGCAACGCGACCACCACAAAGGTGCGTGCCGGCACGGAAAGCTCGGTGCCACCAGCGACCTGCGCCCTGCCATCGGCGGAACAACCCGCCGCCACATCCGTCGAATCGGCGATGACAGCCCAATGCCGTGCGGCATCAGCCGTATTCTGCGGCAACCCGACCGTCACACCGTTTGTGGTGGGGTTCGCGCACACCGCCAGGCCGTCGCCTACCTGCGCTGCGATGACCCCTTCGGGGGAGTCCAAGGCGACGCGTCGGCCGTCATAGAAGTCCGGATGGGCTTTTCTCACTGCGATCAGCGTCCGGTACCATTCGATCAACGACGACAGGCGGGACGCCCTGCCCCAATCAAGCCAATTGAGTTCGGCACTGCGGTCGAAGGAATTATCGCAACCGTACTTCGTGCGCGTGAACTCCTCGCCGGAGAGCATGAACGGCAATCCGGCGGACGTGAGCACTAGCCCAGCGGCGATTGCATTGGCCGCGAGGATATCCTGCACATCCCCGGTCGCGTCATAATCGGCGTGTGCCGGGTCGTCGCGCATGGTCAGGCAGAGTTTGTCCCACAGCGTCAAATCGTCATGCGCTGACACATATTGGATGATCTGCCCGACCTGCTTGCCTTGCGCCTCGGTGCCACGCCACCCGTTGAGCGCGTGACGGACCAGTTCGGCGAATTCGGACGGCTGCCCGTTGACGTATCCGGGCTTGCGTTCGAGCATGACATTGCCTTTGATGGAGTCACGGCTTTCGTCGCAGAACCAGCCGATCCGCGCGTCCAGCAGCTTGCGACCCTGTTTGTCCGCGAGCGTGAACGACGGTTCGGCATTCGTTTTGTCGGCGGACCACGGTTCGCCGTACATGAGGATGGATTCGCCGCCGGGGAGCTTGTCCAGCTCTTTGCGCGCGCGATTCAGGGTCTGCGTGTCCAACAGGCCCATCAGGTCGAAGCGGAATCCGTCCACATGGTACTCGCGTGCCCAATATACGAGCGAATCCACGATGAACCGGCTGAACATCGGCCGTTCGCTGGCCATGTCGTTGCCGCAGCCCGAACCGTTGGCGAACCCGCCGGTATCGTCACGGCGGCAGAAATAGCCGGGGGCCATGCGCTCGAATTCGTTGTCGTTCTCGTACATGTGGTTGTAGACGACATCCATGATCACACGGATGCCCGCCCGGTGCAGCGCCGCAATCATCGCCTTGCACTCGCGGATGCGGACCGCTCCGTCATACGGATCGGTGCTATACGAGCCTTCCGGCACATCGTAGGCGACCGGGTCGTACCCCCAGTTGTAGGGGCTGCCGGTGGCCTCATCGACCGACCCGTAGTCGTAGAACGGCATGATTTGCACGTGGGTGACGCCCAGACGCTTCAGATACGCAATGCCGGTGGGGAATCCGCCGGGTTGGTTGTCCAAGGTCGTATGCGCATCGGTGAACGCGAGGAACTTGCCGCGATGCCCCTTGGGGAATCCGCCGTGCGGGTCGTTGCTGAAATCGCCGACATGCGTCTCCCAGATCACGGTTTGGGAAGCGGGAATGTCGGGGGAGCGGTCGGACAGCCAGCCGTCGGGATTGGTTGAATCGAGATCGACGACCATGCTGCGCTCGCCGTTGACGCCGCTCGCCTTGGCCCACGGGTCGGCGGTGCGGATGGTGACCGTGCCTTCAGCAGCGTCGATGATGGCGTCGCTGGGTACGTTGCTGACCGCGGAAGCCGGGAAGGTCAGCATGTAGTCGTAATAGGTCCCGGCGAGCCGCTCGGCGCTGCGATGTTGCCAGGCCCCATCCTGGGCACGTTCCAGCGCGACGGTCGCCGACGGGCTGTCCTTCGGGTCGCTGGTATCGAACAAACGCAATGTGACGGCCGCCGCAGAAGGCGACCACACGGTGAAGACTGTGCCGTGGTCAAGAAGCTGAGACCCGAGCGGGCCTGCGTAATCAGGCCACGATGCTTCGACAAAAGACATGAGTTCCCCTTGCGATACCGGGTGTCTGCCCCAAACGGGGTATGCCCGGTCAAGATTGAATGGTGTGTGTGATGCGCGGTTGTTGGCCGCATACGAAAGGGGGCGGCCCGGAGCCTGAATGCCTCGGATCCGCCCCCTTAATTGGTGTTGCCGGGAATCAGCCCTTGACTGCGCCCGACATGGACTCCTGGTAGAAGCGCTGCATGACGATGAACAGAATCGCAATCGGGATGGAGACGCACACCGCGCCGGCGGCGAAGCGGGCGTACCACTGATTGATGTATTCCTTCTGCAGCATCTGCCACAGACCCAGAGCGACGGTGAAGTTGTCCTGGGTACGGGCGATTGCCTTCGCCATGACGAAGTCGAGCCACGGGGTCAGGAAGCCGATAATCGCCTGGTACACGATCATGGGCTTGCAGATCGGGATGATGATCTTGGTGAACACCTGCCACTTGGTGCAGCCGTCCAGGTAGGCGGCCTCGTCAAGCGACATCGGGATGGTGTCCATGTAGCCCTTCATGACATAGAAGCCTGCGCCCGAACCCGCCGAGTAGACGAGAATCAAGGCGATGATCACGAATCCGCCTTCCGTCAGGCCGAAGGCCTTCAGGATGAAGTAGACCGCGATGACGGCCATGATGGACGGGAACATGCCCAGGATAAGGGCGATGTTCATGAAGGTCTTACGTCCGCGGAAGCGCAGACGGGACATGCAGAAGGACACGGACAGCACGAAGAACAGCGAGATGATGCACACGAAGATGGCGATGACCAGCGTGTTGAGGAACATACGCGGGAAGTTCATCACGTCGGTCTCCGTGAACAGCTGCACGTAGTTGTGGAACGTGTACTTCGTCGGGAAGAACGTGCTCTGGTACGGCTGTGTGTTCTTGTTGAAGCTTTCGAGGAACACCCACACAATCGGCATGAGCCAGATGATGGCCATGATGGTCAGGAAGATGTAGGCGACGACATCGCCGGCGATGCGGCGCTTGTACGAATTGCCCTTGGCCTTCTTGGCGACTGTGGTGCCAGAAGTTGGATTACTCACCGGAAGCCCTCCTCATTCTTGTACGAACCGGAGCTGCGGTAGGTCAGCAGCGAGACCACGGCAAGGACGATGAACGTCATGATGCCGATAACCGCACCCAGGTTGTAGTTGTTCTTGTCGACCGTCAGCTTGTACAGCCAGGTGATCAGCAGATCGGTCTTGCCTGCGGACGCGCCGACAGGTGTCGGTTCGCCGCCTGTGAGCAGGTAGATCACGTTGAAGTTGTTCACGTTGCCCGTGAAGGTGGTGATCAGGTACGGCGTGAGCACGAAGAAGATGTACGGCATGGTCACGTTGCAGAACCGCTGCCACCAGTTTGCGCCGTCGATTTCAGCCGCTTCGTACAGCTCGGTCGGCACGTTCTGGAGAATACCGGTGATCTGCATGATGGTATACGGAATACCAATCCACAAGTTGATCACGATAACCGTGACGCGGGCCCATGTGGCGTTCGACAGCCACGGCAGCGGGCCGCTGATCCAACCCCAGCTTTCCAGCAAGCGGTTGATCGCGCCGTCACGCTGGAGCATGGTATGCATGACCAGCAGTGACACGAACTGCGGCACTGCGATGGACATCGAGAAGCATGCGCGCCAGAAGGCCTTGCCCTTGATGGTCTTGCGCTCGATGATCATGGCCATGAACATACCGAGGAAGAAGTTCAGGAAGGTGGCGAAGAACGCCCAGATGAGCGTCCATGCGAGCACCGAGAAGAACAGCTTGGCGTTCACGTCGCCGCCGCTGTTGCCGAACACGGTGCCGAAGTTCTTCAGACCCACCCAGGAGAACAGGACCGTATGGTTCTGGTCGTAGCTGGTGAATGCCATGGAGATCATGAACACCAGCGGCAGGATGGTGAAGACCACGATGCCGAGGGTCGGCAGGAACATCAGGCCGACGTGCGCGTTCTGGTCGAACAGGGAACGCAGGTCCTGACCGATGGTGTTCGGACGTTCGCCGTTCTTGATGGCGACCTGCGCCTTGTACGCGCTGCGCAGGGACAGGGTTGCCAGCAGGATGAGCAGAATGACGACGAACACGCTCATGACGCCGTACAACAGGATGATGACCGAGTTGTCGCCGGCCTGGTAGACCCAGAAGCCGTTGACCTTGACCTTGGTCTGCTTGGCGGTGCCTAGTGTCGTGAGCTTGCCCAGATAGGTGCCGCCTTTGTCGATCAGGTACAAGATGATGAGCACTTCACTGGCAAGGAACGCCAGGCCCTTGACGATCTGCTTGCGAGCAAGGTCGCCGAGGCCGAAGATGAAGAGTGAGAGGCGTGTCAGGACATCCCCGTTCTTCCACGCCTGGGAGAATCTGTATGGTGACGGCTGAAGACCATCAGAGTTGCTGCGCTTGCGCTTGCGCACTCTGCGTCCCGCCGCGGCTGTCGCAGTTGTCATGCGGACGACCTTTCGATTGTTTGATGGTTATATGCAAGACGCCCCGCCCCGCAAAGCCGGGGGCGGGGCGTCTTGCAGACACTGTTACATTATTCGCTTACGCGAGCCTGCTCACTTGGAGCTGCTGGTGGAAGCGATGTTCTTGTAGCCGTCGATCCAAGCCTGGACCTTCGCCTGAGCGTTGTCAGAGGTCACATCGCCGTTGACGATGGCGGTGCCGAAGGTCTTGCACGGATCCCAGAAGTTGCCCATCGCGGTGATGGTCGGCTGCAGGATCGAGGTGTTCGCGATGGTGTCGTTCTGAGCCACAGCAGCCGGATCGTTCTTGTAGGTCGAAGCCAGGGACTTGTCGGTCGGGACGATCTGACGCATGGTGTAGTGGGCCTTCTGAGCCTCGGTGGAGCCGAGGTAGGTGGCGAACTCAGCAGCAGCCTGCGGAGCCTTGGAGTTCGGGTTGTAAGCGACAGCCTTGGAGCCGTAGAACGCCTTCATCTGGTAGGTTTCGCCACCGGAGGTGGTGAAGGAAGGCAGCTGGGCTGCGGCGTAGTTGTCGCCGAGGGCCTTCTTCACGTCAGCGGCGGACCAGGTGCCGGAGAAGATGGCGTCCACAGTGCCGTTCTGCAGAGCAGCGAGGCCAGCGCCCTCGTCGTTGTCCACGACGAAGTTCGGGTTCTTGACCAGGTCAACGAGGTACTTGGTGACGTCGGTCGCGGCGGCGGAATCCATCTTCACGCCATCCTTGGCAGTGGCGCCGTCCTTGCCGAACAGGGTCATGCCAGCGCCGGTGTAGAAGGCCGGCAGGTACCAGGAGTTACCGAGGTTGAAGGAAACCTTGCCCTTCTGGAGCATGGTGTCGAGGGACTTGATGTCGTCAGACGAGAACTTGGACTTGTTGTAGAACATGAAGTAGGTGTTGCCAGTGAACGGAACGCCGTAGATCTTGCCATCGGTGCCGGTGACGGACTTGATGACAGCCTCGTCGTCCTGCTTCTTGATCTGGGCCTTGGCGTCATCGGAAACCTCGCCGATGGCCTGAGCGTCGACCAGGGTACCGAGCTGATCGTTCGAGAACATGTAGACATCGGCTGCGGCGGACGGATCCTGCTTGACGGTCGTGCCTGCGTCACCTTCGGAGACCACGGCGTTCTTCCACGTGATCTTGTACTCCGGGTGAGCCTTCTCGAACTGCTTTTCCATGGTGGGCAGCCAGGAGCTGGACTTGGCCTGATCCTCAGACGGACCCCACACGGTCAGCTTGATTGCCTGGGTGCTCTTTGCCGCGGTGCCGCCATTGTTGCTGGAACCGCAGGCGCTCGCTCCGAGCAGCATCGCCACAGCGGCGGTGACGCCCAG
This sequence comes from Bifidobacterium sp., assembly GCF_051876855.1. Taxonomy (GTDB): domain Bacteria; phylum Actinomycetota; class Actinomycetes; order Actinomycetales; family Bifidobacteriaceae; genus Bifidobacterium. The sequence goes on along the minus strand of NZ_JBJEIH010000093.1, from coordinate 8,256 downwards.
AATCTTCTTCATGTATGTCATCCTTGACCTCCTAAAATTCCGCCCCGCTTTCGCGGAGCGAGTGTGTTTTCGGTGCAGCGGTCCGCACCCGGCCCTTTGCCCCTTCAGGCTATCTGACCAGATGCACGCCCGCTCACCGAAGTGGGCGGATTGTTGCGTACCTCCGAACCAACCAACAGTATACATGGATTTGCATACGTTCGCAAAAAACGATGCAAATTTCACTGTTTCGCGTGTCTTTTTTGCGGTGAGTCCCCGACGAAACGGTGTTGGTACAACGGTTACGGGCTGATATTATGCGGTTTTTGACTCCTTCTGAGATGTCTGCACCGTCTGCGAGTGTCGAAGTGCATCTCGTGTGCTAGCGTTTGCTGAACTACTGAACATAGTGGTGCAACAGACACAGACGGGTGCGTGCTGGTAAGGCGCATCCCCAAGCGTGCGCAGCGTCGCATACGCGGCATCCGACCTTGTACCGGCAAGGCAGTGAGCCGGACGGCGGAAGCCAGAAAGAAGGGAACGACATGACGACAACATTCACGCGGCCGGCATGGCTGGATACGGCCGTGTTTTACGAAATCTACCCGCAGAGCTTCTGTGACACGAACGGCGACGGCATCGGCGACATTCCAGGCATCACCGGCAAGCTCGACTACATCGCCTCGCTGGGGTGCAACGCGTTGTGGATCAACCCCTGCTACGACTCGCCATTCAAGGACGCCGGGTATGACGTGCGCGACTACCGCAAGGTCGCCCCGCGCTACGGCACCAACGACGATTTGGTCGAGCTGTTCCGTCAGGCGCATGCGCGCGGCATCCACGTGCTGCTCGATTTGGTGCCTGGACACACCAGTGAGGAGCATCCGTGGTTCAGGGAAAGCCAGCGCGCCGAACGCAACGAGTACTCCGATCGCTACATCTGGACCGACAGCGCGTTCGAAGGCTACTCGATGCCGTTCATCGGCGGGGAAAGCGAACGCAACGCCACATATATCCTGAACTTCTTCAAATGCCAGCCCGCACTGAACTACGGCTTCGCGAAGCGTGACCGGCCGTGGCAGTCCTCCACGGATTCCGCCGCGGCAAAGGCCACGAGGGACGCGATGGTGGACATCATGCGCTTCTGGCTTGGGCTCGGCTGCGACGGGTTCCGCGTAGATATGGCGAACTCGCTGGTCAAAAACGACGGTGAGGGCAAGCCGGAGACCATCAAGGCGTGGCAGGAGATGCTCGGCACCATCAAATCCGAATTCCCGCAGGCGGCTTTCGTCTCCGAGTGGGGTGTGCCGGAACAGGCCTTGGAAGCCGGTTTCGATATGGACTTCTACCTCGACTGGCGTTTCGGCGGCAATCCGAACGGCTACAACCTGCTTGCGCGGAACACGGACAACGCGCTCGACACTGCGGACGACCACAGCTATTTCAGCGCCAAGGGCGGCGGAAGTGTGCAGGAGTTCCTCAGCCAGTACATCCCGCAGTATCAGGCGATCCGCGGCAAAGGGTATTTCTGCTTCATCACCTGCAACCACGACACGCCGCGTCTCGCGCCGCGTCTGACCAAACGCGAGCAGCAGGTGGCGTTCGGTATGTTCCTGACCATGCCGGGTGTGCCGTTCATCTATTACGGCGACGAAATCGGCATGCGCTACCGCGATCTGCCGACCAAGGAAGGTGGGTACGCGCGCACCGGCAGCCGTACGCCCATGCAGTGGGATAGGACGAAGAACATGGGATTCTCCAGTGCGGACCCGGATTCGCTCTACCTGCCGGTCGACCCGGCTGAGGATGCGCCGAACGTGGCCGAGCAGGAGCGGGAGGCCGATTCCATGCTCGCATGGGTGCGCGCCCTGCTCTCGTTGCGCGCCGACCATCTCGCGCTGCGGGCCAAGGCGCCGCTCGTCGTGCTCGCCCAACCCGAGCAGGGGCGGTCCTTCGCGTACTCGCGGGTGGCGGAAGACGGTTCGGAGCGTCTGGTCGTCGCGATGAACCCGGGGCTGAATACCGAAACGATCACCGTCCCCGCGCAAGGCGACAAGGCCAATGACCCGACCGTGCTGCTGTGCCTAGGCAATGCGCAGGCGCACGGCAGCGAAGTGACTTTGGGGCCGCAGAGTTTCGTAATCGTACACGTGTGACGGTTGCCCGGCCGTTTGGCTGTGTTGCAGGCGCTTGGCCGTGTTACTGCCGTTCGATCGTCCGGCGGCGGGCGGATGCGCGGATTCCGGCGGGGTGCCGCCCGGTTCGGACTGTGTCCAGCGCGGTTTGACACATGATTCCGTTGAGGTCTTGTGCGCATCCGCCCGCCGCCGTTCCACAAAACCGCCTATATGCGCGTCATGGCATCATTGTTCTGCGTACAATGGCAGGAAAACCGGTTGAATTGAAGCGGGCCGTCACGACGTCCGTCATCTGGTGGGTACTGCAAAGCACATGATTTGGAGGAGCGAGGAGCGTGACTATGCGATACGAGGTGGTGCTATTCGACCTGTACGGGACATTGATCGACATTCGCACGGACGAACAGGCGACGAAGCCGTGGCAGGAGTTGTGGGAGTTCCTCGACGCCACGGGCGCCCATTATGATGACGCGGCCCATCTGAAGGCGAGTTTCGACCAGCTCAATGCGGTCAACGTGCAAGAAGCGCGCAAGGGCGCGGAACACCCCGATTGGGTGGAGCCTGACGTGTTGCCGGTCTTCCAGCGTTTGTATGCGGCCGGCGGTTCGATGGCTTCGCCGCAGCTCGCGGCGAAGGCGGCGTGGGTGTTCCGCAAGGCCAGCACCAGCAAGTTCGGTCTGTACCCCGGCGCCCTCGAGATGCTCGGCAAACTGCGCGAAGCCGGCATTCGCACTGTGCTCGCCAGCAACGCGCAGGCCTGCTATACGCGTCCTGAAATCGAGGTGACCGGACTGAACAAGGCCCTCGACCGCATCGTCATCTCCAGCGAGGAAGGCATGCGCAAGCCGTCGCCGAAGTTCTTCCTGCGCGCGTTGGAGTACGAGTACACGACGCCTGATCGCGCGCTGATGGTCGGCAATGAGGAGCGGTGTGACATCCAGGGCGCCGCCTCGGCCGGCATCGACGGGGTCTACTTGCACACCGCGATTTCGCGGCAGGACGATCCTGAAATCTGCGAACAGGCGGTGCTTTCCCTCAACGGCGCCGATTACGATGCGCTGACCGCTTTTGTGCTCGGCGAGTGAAAACACCGCATTTGCAGACGGCCTCCAGTACTGTATGGGATAATGTCCCCCAGTTGCCGGCGGCCGAGGCATTCAGGCCACGCCGCCGGAGTCATGGACACGACTGACGGATAGGTGGTGCAAACCGGATATGGAAGACACCGTGACGGACGAATACGCGGACAATCAGGCGGCGCGCGGAGGGCGCAACCGTCGGCGAGGAATGACGACATTCCGTGTGAAAACCGTCGGTTGGCTGTTTGTGCTTCTCGCCACCATCGGCACGACCATTCTGCCGTCAATGCTCGGGTATCAGCCCGGATCGGACGACATGGTCGCGATGACGGTTTTGGTCATCTGCGAAGTGGTCTCCTGGACCGCCGTGCCGCTGTACTCGTGGCTGCTGGTGCAAGGGTATCGCCACACGCATAGTGTCGTGCAATACGGGATACGTCTGCTGGCGCTCGCCATCATCTCCGAAGTCCCTTACGATATGGCGACATCCGGCAAAGTCTGGGATATGAACTCGCAAAACCCGGTGTTCGCGCTGGTGATTGCGCTGATCGTGATTGCGGCAATCGACTGGGCGCGCGAGAACCTGCAAGGTGCGGCGAAGTGGGCCGCCGTCGTGCTGGTTGCCATCGCCGGGCTCGCTTGGGCGCTGCTCCTGCATGTCGGGCTGCGTCAAGGCATGTTCAATATGGGTGTGCTGCTCATCGGCATGGCGTTGGTGTTCTACGCGTTGGACGCGCACGAGAACACGATGATGATGACCGCGGGCGTGCTCGGGGCGGTGTTCTTCATCATGCCGGCGGTCGGAGTGGCGATGCTGCACACGCGGCGCGACGAACTGGGGTACGGCCATCCGTGGACGAAGTGGGTGTTCTACGCGTTGTACCCGGTGACGCTGCTGCTGTGCGCGCTGCCGGTGATGTGAGCCGCCAGTCGCGTTAGGCAAGCCGTATTGCCTTGTGCCAGACGGCGTTAGGGCCGGCGACAGTGACATGATGCAACCGGCACGGCACCCCTGAACCGGGATAGTCGTGAAGCGATTCGGCGCCCAGCCACGTTACCGCGTTGCCGTTATTTCTTGTTCTTGAACACGGCGTCCGAACCGCGCAGCACCAACTGGGGCTGTATCGTTTCGTGCGGGTTGTCCAGCGGTTCGTCGGCGATGAGCTTGAGCGCCTTCATGGCGGCGTTCCGTCCCATATCGCGCGGATCTTGCCGCATGGTGGTCAGATTGATGGTGTCGGCGTACGGGCTGTCATCGAAACCGATAATCGAGTAGTCCTTCGGTGTGAAATGACCGTAATGCTCGAGCTTGAGCACCAGCGGAATGGCCATCATATCCATCTGGCAGCAGATGGCGTCCGGGAATTCGTCGAGTGCAAGCAGTGCCGCGAGTGCGGAATCGGCGAACGTGCGGCCGCGGGGGACGGACAACACCTGCCATTGCAAGTCATGATTGTGCTCGGCGGCCTTGCACGCACGGATGAATCCGCGTCCGCGGTCGTCGATGCTTGATGTGATGCCTTCGGCAGGTTCCGAGCACGTGTACACGATGTGGCGGTGCCCGAGATTGATCAGATGCTGGGCGGCCATAAACATGCCCTCTTCGTCATTGATGCTGACGGAAGCGTCGAAATTCGAGGTGGACGGCGTGTTGATACCGATAATCGGAACGCGGATGCGTTTGAGCTGTTCGACCTCATACGGGTCGACTGCGAACGAGTTGACGAATACGGCGTCGACGTTGCGGCGGATCGGCAAGGCGGTGAAGAACTCCTTGCGGTTCTCGGCGGTGTCGATGTGCTGGAACAGGGAGATGTCATATCCGGCATCGTGAAGGACATCGTTGATTCCGGCGAAGACTTCGGTGTTGAACCAGCTGGTGATCTCTTCGTTCATCAGGAGCGCGACACGGTATGCCTGTCCGGTTTTCAGGGAGGTGGCGGAGCGGGAGATGTTGAAGTCCAGCTTGTCTGCGGCGCTGAGCACTTTCCGCCGGGTTCTCTCCGATACCAGCTCCGGACGCGTGAAGGCGCGCGAAACCGTTGAGATGGATACTCCCGCCACTTTGGCGACATCTCGAATGCCAGCTTTTGCCATTCCTGCCCCTTTGCTTCATGCTCGTGCCATCAAGATTCAACGCTGATTCCGTCTCGCCATTGTACAGCTGTTTCATAATATTTGCAAACGTTGTCAGCTTTCGGTGCCGATGTTTGCGTTATCAGCTTCCAGCATCTTCCGAAAACCGCGAAAAGTACTAATTCTCTGAGAATTCACCAAGAGTTGGGATGCCCTTCGACTGTGCGAACGTTGCCCGATGCTTTGCCGGAATAGCGTGCAATCGGAGCGAAAACCGGCTCAACAACCAATCGGTTTGCAGGTGGACGAACAGGAGCCTGCCGGTTTTCGTCGAGGAAAGGAATAGAAGTGAAACAACCAATTCGATCAAAGATCATGGCGGGCGTCTCGGCCCTGATAGCCGGCGCTGTCTGCGTGGCTCTGGCCCCTGGCGCGTTCGCTGCGGGCACCCCGAGCCTTGCAACGCTGAGCAGCCATGGTGGTGCCCAGCGCATCGCCAACACGCCGGCGACCGGCAAGGCGAAGAACGTAATCCTGTTCATCGGCGATGGCATGGGCGACTCCGAAATCACCGTTGCCCGTGACTATCTGTATGGCCCTGGCGGCACGCTTGAGGGCATCGATAAAATCGGTCAGGCCGGTGCCACCAGCGCCAAGGAGACCGGCGTGGGCCAGTACACGACCTACTCTGCGGGCGATGGTTCGGGCGACCGTCGTCAGCAAATCACCGCGGTCACGGATTCTGCCGCTTCGGGCTCCGCTTGGGCGACTGGCACCAAGACCTATAACAATGCGGTGTCCGTGGACAACAGCTTCAACCCGCAGATGAACCTCATCGAGCTGGCCAAGGCCAAGGGCCTGGCGACCGGCAATGTGACCACCGCGGAAATCCAGGACGCCACCCCGGCAGTGCTTGAATCGCACTCCACCCAGCGCTCTTGCTACGGTCCGCAAGGCAAGACCGACGGCAGCTCCGACGATTCCGCCAAGCGCTGCGATGTCGCCCAGCTCAAGCAGAACGGCGGCATCGGCTCCATCTCCGAGCAGCTGCTCGACACTCGCGCCGACGTGACACTCGGCGGCGGCAACAAGTACTTCAACCAGACCGCCCAGGCCGGCGAATACCAAGGCATGACGCTGAAGGAGCAGGCGAAGGTCCGCGGCTATCAGTACTTCGAAGATCCGACCCAGCTGAGCTCCCTGACGACAGCCAATCAGGATTCGCCGGTGCTCGGCCTGTTCTCCTCCGGGAACATGCCCACCCAATACAACGAGTCCACGCCGTACGATTACGATACGGCGGTCAAGATGTCGCTGGCCGGTCAGAAGGACGGCAACAAGAGCCTCGTCACCTGCACCCAGAATTCCGAGTGGCTCGGCAACAAGGGCGCTTCGCTGGCTGACATGACCGACAAGGCGATCGACCTGCTGTCCTCGAACAAGAACGGTAAGGAAAACGGCTACTTCCTGCAGGTCGAGGGGGCTTCCATCGACAAGCAGGACCACAATGCCAACGCCTGCGGCCAGATTGGTGAGACCGACGACCTCGACAAGGCCATCGCCGCTGCGCTGAAGAAGGTCGACCTGTCCAACACGCTGATCATTGTCACCGCCGATCACGCGCACACAAGCCAGATCGTGTCCTGGCCGACCTACTACGGTCTGACCACGCCGCTGCGTTCCGCTGACGGCTCCGCGCTGTACGTCGCCTATGCGACCTCCTCCTCGCCTATGGACAAGGGCGGCTCGATGAGCCACACCGGCACTCAGCTGCGCATTGCGGCTTCCGGCCCCGGCGCCTCGCGAGTCAACGGCCTGACCGACCAGACCGACAACTTCTTCACCATCGCCAAGACGCTCGGGTTGGCCAGCTCGACTGAGGAAATCAACGCGCTGTCTTCGAACGCCAAGGTTTCCGTCAAGGATGGCGTGGCGCAGGTCACCGGCTTCGACGGTGACGCGGTGCTCGGCTACCAGCTGCAAGACACGGAGACCGGTACCGTGCTCGCTTCCTCGAACAATGACACCGCGGTCTCGGGTGTGCGTGTCGCCACCGGCGAAACCACGACCATCGACTTCAACGGTGTCAAGGGCTTCGACCCGAGCACGTCCACCTACACGCTGACCGTCACCGGTAAGCAGTCCGGCACGAAGGTCGCGACCGAGTTCGGGCTCACCGGCAACGGGGCGAGCAACGTCGTGGTCGCGCCGAAGACCGGCGACAAGGCCGCCGACAATGCGAAGCAGGCCGGTCTGGGCGGTGCTCTGGTGGGTGCCCTCGGCAAGACCGGTACCCGCATCCTCGGTACGGTGATGGTTGCGCTCGCTCTCGCAGTGGCGGGTGGCTTGCTCGCCGCATGGCGCCGCGGACTGTTCGTCCGGAAGTAAGCTCCCAGGCGGTGTCAGTGGTGGCGCCGCCAAAGGGCTCCGGCGAATGCCGCGATAACTGAACAGGGAGTTCCCGCATGTCCTTCGGCGTGTCGCGGTTGGCGCCGCGCCGCCGGAGGACGATTCGGGTCGGCTGATCGGGCGGACTGGCCCTGTGGGTCGGGTTCGGCTGACGCGGCAGGCTCGATGCGTCCAGGATGCTGCATGGGTTATATGGTCCATCTGAGCTGTCTGGACTATCTGGACTGAATGGTCTTTGTGGCCTAGCTGACGACTGTCGGGGTTCCGGCAGGGGTCTGGTAGCAGGTCGATGGTGGTTCGGCAATGCCTGTGGCATTCCGGCGGGAGTCTTCCGCATTCTTCTTCTGTATTTCTGTATTCCTAGTGTGTGACGCCCCTCGGGGTGTGCAACGCCGGCGGGTCCGTGATTTCGCGGGCCGCCGGCGTTTGTTGTTGATGGTGGGTGTCGAGCTGCCGGGTTGTCGGGGCGTGGGGGCTGTCCGGGCTGGGGTTTGCGGGGTGCGGGTGCAGGAGATCCCTGGCCGCGCGGATTGGGGGTATCGGTCAACATGTGTTTCGACGGCGAGTGTGCGTGA
>NZ_JBJEIH010000092.1:0-6160 GCF_051876855.1 Bifidobacterium sp. | reverse complement strand
TCAAAGGCAGCGATGACGAGCAGATCGAGGGGGAGCAAACCGACCAGAGCGCTGATGCGGACGGCGTGAGCGGGGAAACCACTAGGCAGCCTCGTCGGATTAGCAGTGACGAGACCACCGTGCTGCCCGTGCAGAGCGACCAGAATGCCGCGAACGCCCGGAACGTCCGGAGTGAGGGGGAAGGCAAGTCCGATGCGACGCGTGCCATGCCCGCGGTTGGCGCTGCGGACGCGACCACGGTGATGCAGCCTGCGGATGATGCCACCCGTGTGATTTCCGGCGCGTCCGCGGGCGCTCATGCCCATGCCGGTGCGGACAGCCATCAGGGGCGCGTGATTGTTTCCGGCGAAGAGACCGGGACAGCGGCCGTCCGGCACCTGTCCGGTTCAGTGAATACTGAACGCGCTCGTAAGACCAAACGTGTGGCGATCATCATCTCCGTGGTCAGTGCACTGGTGGCGGTGGGCATCACCGCAGGCGTCATCATGCTGGTCACCCGCGGCGAGGGTACGGATAGCGTGGTGCGTGACATGGTCGGCAATGCGCGGGTGACTCCGACCCCGACCCCCAGCGATTCGCAGATGCGGCGTGATGACGATCATCAGCTCGAGAAGCCAAGCGACAAGCCGTCCGCGACCGCGAGCCCATCCCCGTCCGCAAGCTCCAGCGCCTCAGCCTCGTCGACCGCGAGCCCGTCCCCGTCCGCGACTGCCAGTGCGTCCCCTTCGGCCAGCGCGTCGAGCAGCTCGAGCTCAACTTCGGGCTCAGATTCTGGTTCGTCGGCGGGTTCAAACGGTGGTGGGACTTCTGATTCCGGCACGACCGACGGATCTGATTCGGGTACTACTGGCACAGATTCGGATACTTCTGGAACCGGTTCGTCGTCATCCGGTTCGGCTGATGGGTCTGGTACTGCGACGAAATGATCAATCAATCATATCGATGACAGCAATTTCCGGTGGGCGGTTACGCGTTTGCGTGCCGCCCGTTGTTGTTGTGTGGTTGTGCGGTTTGTAACCGATGGATGGCCGGTAGCCGACTGGGTGGCTTGCATTATCTAGCGTCGGACGCAACGATTCGCCCCGGTTCGAGTTCCAGTTCGGTCATATGCCGAACGCGTGCCCCTTGACGAGAATCACCGCACCGAGCGCGATGAGCACAAGTGGGAACAGGTACCGGTCCGAACGCTCGAGCCATTCGCCGATTCCCGGTCGGGTCGCGATGAAGCGCGCGAGCAGTACCAGGACGGTGACCAGAACAAGGAATACCACGCAATACACGATGACCACCGGGAGGCTGTTGGATGCGAATACCGGCACGTACACGCCGATATTGTCTCCGCCGTTGGCGAAGGTGACCGCTGCGACTGTCGGCAGGGTGATGCTTTTGCCTTCGCCGGTGTCGTCATCGTCTTCGCCGCGGATGCTGTCCCATGCGGCTTTGATGCCCAGTGCCAGCGGAATCAGGCCGAAATAGGGGATTGCTTCGGCGGGAAGCAAGGTCACGGCACCGTATGAGGCGACCGTGGCGATGACGAGGATGCCGAAGAATCCGAGATACTGGCCGAGCAGAATAGTTCGTGTGGTGTTGCGTTGTTTTGCTCCGCGGGCGAAGAACAGAGCAAGCACGATGATGTCGTCGATGTTGGTCACGGCGAATAGCGCCACGGCTTGGATAATGGATGCGATCACGGTGGACCTTCCTGTTTGGTTGGTGTGTAGCTGATTCTTGGTGTGTGGTGTTCGGTGTGCGGTCGTCGTTGTTGGCTGCCGGCTATCGGCCCCTGCGTCACCTTTGGTTTCGATCGATTGACATTGTTGACTCTAGTGGACTTCAGAATTTCTGTCGAACTCTATTGCCGCCCCTGAACCGCGGTCCCGGAAGCGCGATATCTCAACCAACAGCAACTCTTCAAGCGGTATTCCTGACGAGGATGTGCCGGCGTGGAATCCAATGCGACACGCCGAGAGGTGTGGTCGATTTTGATATCAGCCAATGGTGTTGTAATGTATACGAGGTCCGCGAAGAACGGACAAGATAACTGAAGACCGACCGGGGCTATGGCGCAGCTGGTAGCGCATCTCCATGGCATGGAGGGGGTCGGGGGTTCGAATCCCCCTAGCTCCACGGACAACCCGCATCGCAAGAGCGATGCGGGTTTTTCATTTCAGGTGACATTCCCGAAGTCGCGGATGTCGTCGTCCCGTCATCTGGTCATCTCGTCATCACGCCATCCCGCACGTGTCATGCCATGTCGTCGGTGTGCGAAACGTGCGCATAGGAAACAGACCGCATGGGAACCAAAGCGAACCAAGGCGCATGAAAGCCAACGGTGCTGCCCGAGACGTTCCATCCGGTTACGTGTACGGCGGCATACGCAACGCCGCAGATCCCCGGAGATGATGCCAACAGCTTGCAGCAGACCGACGGTTTGCGCATGCCCAAACATACGCAACCCCGCGGAACGCACTGAAGAACGGTCGTGACACTGTCGTATTACGCATGCCGGGACATGCACAGCTGGGCGGATGTTATCGGCTATCGCCATCCCTTGTCGGGTTTTGCCCGATTGTGTATCCCGCGGCATACGCGGCATGACGAACCACCATCGACCATGGCAAAGCGGTGGAGACATTCGTCGGTTACGTATGCTGCGGCACGCGCAACCTGACAAATCCCGCCCGCTGTCGTGGCCGTACACGGTGTTCCGCAGTGTTGCGCGCGCGTCGGGCTCGCTACTGTCCCATTTAGACACGCCTGTTGCGATTATCGCGAAATGTGGGTATGATGCGAACGTTGCCGCAATGGAGATGTATGAATCTCCCGTGGGCAGCGACTGCGCCAGTAGCCCAATGGATTAGAGCAGCTGACTACGGATCAGCAGGTTGCAGGTTCGAATCCTGTCTGGCGCACGTTCAAACCCTGGGAACAGTCCCGGGGTTTTCTGTTTCCGCCGATTCTGATTTCTAGGGTTGCCGGATGTCATTGCTTCAGACGGACGGCTTTCGGTTGTCTGAAGTCCGAACGACTCGCGTCCGTCGGTCGTTTTGACGAGCTATTGAGATTTATCGGCGAGATGGGGACAGGGTAGGTTTCTTGAAAAGTTTGGAATATCAAGGATTTCAGGCTGTCGGCTGTTTGAGATGAGAGTGACTGGTTCTTAAAAAATCGCGGGAGGGCTCCTTCGTGGAGAGATATTGAGACTTTCTTCTTAATTTCTCGATGAAATCGGTCGTATCGGCGAGATGTTGAGATTCCGTCCGACGGTCATATGGCGGATATCGCTGCGGTCGGTATGCCGCAAGCCCGTGCACCGCGTAGCGTAACCGGTAACCCGCGGTTCCCTGCGGCGTGGTCTTGTGTGTTTTCTCCAAAACGCGTCTCGCGCAGTGCACCCGGCAACCCACGACCCAACCCCCGGGTAACCGCGAGACAAACGCGCGCTGAACATCACGTTACGTCATGGGGTGAAACCGCGGGAAGACAGTTTCGTCCCAGCCGTGAGGGATTATGCTTATTTGGGATTCTTCGGCGGTCGCCGCGACTCGTTTGGAGTCAGGCCGCGGAACATCCACAGAAGGACGGTGGCTCAGGCGCACGATTCGCGTACGGCGAGAGCATAGATGAAAGGCAGGTGAGCGCATGCTGAGAATGTTCAGCACCATCAACGGTCAAGTGGAGCAGATCGAGAAACCGGAAAACGGCGCATGGCTATGTCTTTCGGAGCCGACCGACGTGGAACTCGCCACGGTCTCCCAGGAAACCGGCATCGATCTGGCCGACCTGCGCGCCCCGCTCGATGACGAGGAACGTTCTCGCGTGGACGCCGAAGACGATTACACGATGATCATCGTCGACATCCCGACCGTCGAGGAACGCAGCGGCCGTGACTGGTACGAGACCATCCCGTTGTCGATTATCGTCACCCAGAACCTCATCATCACCGTATGCATGCAGGACACGCCCGTCCTCCACCCCTTCATGGAGGGCACCATTCGCGGCTTCAACACGTATATGAAGTCGCGGTTCATCCTGCAGATCCTGTACCGCAACGCCACGATGTACCTGCGATACCTGCGCATCATCGACCGCGAAACCGACAAACTCGAACTGCGTTTGCGTCACTCAATGCAGAACCGCGAGATCCTCATGCTGCTCGAATTGAGCAAGACCTTGGTCTACTTCACCACGAGCCTGAAATCCAACGAAATCGTGATGGAAAAACTCACCACGCTCTCACGGATCAAGCAATACCCGGAGGACGAGGACCTGCTTGACGATGTCATCACCGAAAACAAGCAGGCTATCGAGATGGCGAACATCTACAGCGGGGTCCTTGCGAACATGACCGACGCTTTCGCTTCGATCGTGTCCAACAACCTGAACAATGTGATGCGCATCTTCACGATCATCTCCATCGCGTTGTCCATTCCGACGCTCGTGTTCTCCATGTACGGTATGAACTTCCAAACCGGCATGCTCGGCATGCCGCTGACGGCCAGCAAATGGGGCTTCCTCATCGTCATTGTCCTCGCCATTGCCGCGGGCGGCCTGACCGCGTGGTTCCTCGCCCGTTCCCGTTTGTTCAAGTGATGTAAGCCTGAGCCTGGGCGCCTGCCGGTCGGCCGTCGCCCAGGTAGACACCAGAAGGTAAGGTCAGACACCAGACGCCCGTCATCGCCGCCGGTGATTCGCAGGCCGGTGACACACGGCAGCGTCATATGGCTGCGACATTCGCAACGGCGACGCATACCACTGCGACACGCGTAGCCGCGATACGCACAACGGAGGTGATTAGATGCGCACACCACGACGGATACTTGCCACCGTGCTTTGCTGCGTCTTTGCGGCCGCATCCCTGACAGGTTGCGAAGGTGCCGCAGACGCATCCGCCAATCTGCCGGAAGGCCCGACCATCACCATCGGTGTCGCCGCCGACATGCCGGGATTGAGCCGCTTGCACGACGGCTCCTACTCCGGATTCGACGTGAATGTCGCCACCTATGTGGCCAACGAGCTCGGGTATGCGAAAAAGCAAATCATGTTCAGGTCGGTCACCGTCTCCGATTACGGCAAACGGCTCAACGAACGCTTCGTCGACATCGTCGCGGCGCCCCTGCCGATCGGCACCACCTCCAGCGACGACGTCACGACCTTCGCCGGCCCGTATTTGAGTGCTGCGCAAGGACTTCTCGTCCGCACCGACGACGCCGACACGATTACCGGCACCGACGACCTGGCCGGCCATACCGTGTGCACTGTCGCCGGGTCGGGGGCCGCCGACGGCGTTCGCAGCCGTCAACCCAAGGCGCGCATCCAGGAGCGTGCGACCTACCTGCAATGCGTCACCGCGCTGCTCGTCGGGGAGGCTGACGCGGTCAGCGGCGATGACGCGGCGCTCGCCGGTCTCGCCGCGAACGAAGGATCGCAGTATCTGCACGTCGCCGATGACACCTTTGGCACGTCCCTGCATGCCGTGAGCGTCAAGGCGGGGGAGAGCGCGCTCGCCTCGAAAATCGACGCGATTCTCAAGCAGATGGTCACCTCCGGCACTTGGCGATCCTTCGCTGATGAAATGACCGATCAGCTCGGTTACCGCCCGTCCGCGAAGCTCAACCCGCCGACGATACGTTCGGATAATGGATAGGCGGTCGCATCGTGTCCCGTTGTGCGGCAATAATCCTTGTTTATGACCGACAACACGCAAGCACACGAAGGCGAGCCGGCGTACCGTTATAACGCGAAGCTCGCACAGACCATCGAGGAAAAGTGGCAGAAGACCTGGGACGAGCAGGGCACGTTCTGGGCGGCGAATGTCAAGGGTGACCTGACGGACGGCAACGGCAAGAACGCCGACGGCCGCACCCCCTACTTCGCCATGGACATGTTCCCCTACCCATCCGGCAAGGGCCTGCACGTCGGCCACCCGCTCGGATATCTGGCCACCGACGTGGTCAGCCGCTACCACCGCATGAAGGGCGAGAACGTCCTGCACGCCATGGGCTATGACGCCTTCGGTCTGCCGGCAGAGCAGTATGCGGTCCAGACCGGCCAGCATCCGCGCGTCACCACGGAGCAGAATATCGCGAATATGAGCCGCCAGCTGCACCGCATGGGCCTGAGCTTCGACAACCGTCGCAGCTTCGCGACCATCGAGATC
>NZ_JBJEIH010000091.1:0-29086 GCF_051876855.1 Bifidobacterium sp. | reverse complement strand
AACGGCAGAACGCCATCCCTCATGGGGAGATTATCGCGCGCGCGGGTCACGGGCGTTGGTTACTTGTCGTCGGCGGTCGGGGCGGTACTGGCCGCCGCCGGTCATTGGACGCTGGTCGTTGGACGTCGGTCATTGGACGTCGCCGTCAGTGGCTATTAATCGTCGCAGCCCGTCGCCAGCACAGCCACACCCCACAAACTAGCTACGCAACACGGCCCCTCAGCGTAACCAGTTTGTGAGAGAGAACGGCCACCGCTTACTTCTTGACCCTGCTCAGCGTAACCAGTTTGTGAGAGAGAACGTCGCAGCTTACTTCTTGACCCCGCCGAACCGGCGATCGCGGTGGATGTAGTGGTCGATTGACCGCCAAAACGCTTCACGCCCATAGTCCGGGAACAGTTCCGGCACAAAATCGTATTCCGCGTAAGCCGCCTGCCAAGCCAGGAAATTCGAGGTGCGCTGCTCGCCCGACGTGCGGATCACCAAATCGCAATCCGGAATATCAGGGTTGTACAGGTGCTCGGCGATCATCTTCTCGGTGACGCGATCGCCCTTGATTTTGCCGTCGCGCACCTCACGCGCGATATCCGCGCACGCATCGGCGATTTCGGCACGCCCGCCATAGTTGATGCAGAACACCACGTCGATGACCTTGTTGTTCTTCGTGCGTTCCATGGCCATTTCGAGTTCGTCAATCACCGACTTCCACAGCCGCGGACGACGGCCCGCCCAACGCACGCGCACGCCCCACTCGTCCATCTGGGCGACGCGGCGATGAATGATGTCACGGGAGAAGCCCATCAGGAACCGTACTTCCTGCGGCGAGCGTTTCCAGTTCTCCGTGGAGAAGGTGTACAAGCTCAGATATCGCACGCCGCATTCGATCGCGGCAGCGATAGTGTCAAATACCACCGGCTCGGCGGCCTGATGACCATCGGTGCGGATCAATCCGCGCTGCTTGGCCCAACGACCGTTGCCGTCCATAATCACACCCACGTGACGCGGCACTTTGTCCTTCGGGAAATCCGGGATAATTGACGGGTCTGAGAACGGAGCCGCCGGAATATCCAGCGACTTGTAATCCACATGTTCGAAAGCCATAGTTATGAATCTAACAAGCGCAGCGAACGAATCGGGCGTTCCATATAGTATTCGCCCCATTCCTCGACAAGTTTGCGCGTGTCGGCACGCTCTTCGACCTTGTCAAGAATCGCCCAATCGCCTTCCACCAACGCCTGGAGCTGTTCGCGGGTGTCGAGCGTAATCCGCTGCGAGCCGGGAACATGATCTTTCACGCACATCACGCCGCCCGCGGGGACGGAGAAGAAATCCAGATCGTCACGTTCGCCGCACACGACACACGCGTCAAGCCGCGGGGTCCAGCCTGCATGCGATAACGCGCGCAGTACATACGAGTCGCCAATCGCCGCACACGGGTGCGCATGTCGGGACAATGCGTTCAACGCCCCCGCCAGCAGCAGATACTGGGCGGGCGAAGGCTCATTTTCCGTGGAAATCAGGCGGTCCGCAGTCTCGACAATCTCGCACGCCGCAGCATACGCCTCGAAATCGCCGACAATGCCAGCTGCATACGCTGAAATCGAAGCCGCCTGCGAAACGACATCAAGCGAACGGCCTTCAGCAATCAGCAAATCGTCGCGCATGAACGGCTCAAGTCTGCCGCCGAATCTTGATTTCACGCGGCGGACGCCCTTGGCCACCGCCCGGATCTTGCCGTGTTGACGCGTGAGAATGGTGACGATGCGGTCCGCCTCGCCGAGTTTGATAGTGCGCAACACCACGCCCTCGTCACGATACAACGGCATCTTGGCGACCTTTCAGCGTACGACAAGCGGCGCGCGCCCGCCCGACCAAGTGATAATCAGCAATCCGTGACATCTCAGTAGATGAACAGGCCCCAGAACGCGAAGAACAACAGCACATGGAACATGGCGAACGCCGTCACCCAGAACAGCACTCGTGCGAAACGCGTCGAGGCGAGCACCGGCTCACGGCCACTGACGACATCGCCGATCGCCCCCTTGCGGGGCGGGAACTGGGCAAGGCCGCGGGTCTGCGCGACTTCGATAAGCCGCGTGAACACTCGGGACCACGCCCACACGACCAACGTACACACCACTTGGATAACCGGCCAGCTCCAAAACATCATGCCCGGATTCTCCGCCGGCGCGCCGCCCCACGCGAGTTGCACAATGCCCACCACCACTTGGCCCAAGCCGCCGCAGAACAAGAGGAATGTGGCCAGCGTGGTGACCGTCAGGCTCAGCAGCGCCCCGCCGAACCCGTATTTGAAACCGAGCGCCGGGCCTTTGCGGCGGATCATGAACACGATTTTACGTACCAACGCCGCCAGCGCAATAATCAGCGTGAGCAGCAAGGTGACAAGCATCGCGATATGGATCCACGCCCCGTAGATGGTCAGTCCGCGGTCAGCGTGCAAATCCTTCGGCACAGCGATCGACTGGTACAGCATCGAACCGGCTGCCCGCTCGCTGGTCTGGTCAAGCCCGGCAGCGGTGCCGACCGCCCACGAGACCATATCGTTGACGTAATCGTCGGCGAATCCGGTGCCCGAATCCGCCTCATTGCCCAATCGCAGCACATGGTTCGCCACCGGGTAGCTGCGGATGGTCACATCCCAATTGCCTGACTTGTGCGCCAAATCAAGGATTTCGCGCGCGCCTTCGACCTGCGCGGTCATTACGTCCTTCGAACCGTACGCGACGAAAGTGGGAATTGCGTATGCGGCGGGTTTTTCGATATCAAGGTCGAAATTCGTCAACCCGAATACCTTGCCGTCCATATCGAACACCCGCCGGACAATCGACTGGTACCCGCCATGAGCACCAACCAGCGTGAAATCCTGCGATGCGAGGAAGCCGAGCGATTGCCTCGGGGAGAACACCATCGGGCTGAGCAACACTTGGAAGGCGACTTTCGGGTCCTGCTGCAGCAGGTACGAGCTGATCCACGTGCTTTCGGATGTCGCGTAAATCCCGACTTTGGCGGCATCGACCTGGTCAAGCGATCGCAGATAATTGATGGTCTGGTCGTATATCTTCGCAGAAGCGGGGTAGTCCCTGGTGATATCGGTCGTCGACCAGACGGGTTTGTCGATGACGGCGGTCACGAAACCGGCTGATGACAGCGCATAGGCGACATCGCCGAAGGAGTTGTCGCACGTGCCGTAGCCAGCGCCATGCATGAATACGACTCCGGGACGGTTCGACCCGGCGCCTTTCGGTTCGCGGATCAGCACACGGATGTTTTGGATTTCACCGGTGGACGGCCGCTTCGCTTTGATGGTGATGTAGCGCTTGGTGACCTTGTAGGTGCCGACGGACGGCAGGGCTTTGCCTGTGGTGTTGTTGAAGGTGACCGATGTGTCGCTGGTCAGCATGGACATGGTTTGGCCGATAGGCTGGATGTTCGCGCTCACTGCGGTGATATGGGAGACGCCTACGAGAATGCCGAGAAGAATGATGAAGATTGGCACGCTGACGGCGAGCCGATGCCCGCGGGACCATGCGATGGGCTCCTGCTTGGGCTGGCTGGTGCGCTCGGCGGTTGTGGCGGTGGGTAGCGTACCGGTAGCCGGTGTGTTGTTTGCTCTTGTGTCGGCGGCCGGCGTGCCAGCTTGCTGTGTATCAGCGGTCAGTGTGTCGGTCTGGCTGGCAGTCGGTTCAGCGGCGTGCACATCGGACCGCTGGGTGGCTTCTTGGCCGGTTGCGGGACTGCTCTGGTGTTCTTCCTGATTCGACACATCGACTATTCTAACGAGGACCATGGCCGTTCAGCCGGTCGCAAGAACCAACCCGGAATCACCCAAAACGGGAATCCTGCGCTCCCCCAGCTTCTGCCGACGCTCAGCACTGCCTCAGCGTCGGTAGAAACAGAGCCACAACCCTCTGCCAACACTCACGCCACTCTCAGCGTCGGCAGAACCAATTACCGACGCTCACGCCACCCTCACCGTCAGCAAACCCTTCACCGACGCCCACCAACCCATCAGTGTCAGCAAAATCTTCACCGACACTCAGCACTGTCTCAGCGTCGGCAGAAGGTGAAGGCTCGACGGTGTATTAGGCATGCGACCGGGGTCGCTCCACCGCTCCCCACTTACGCGTTGTGGTGGGTTCCGCCGGTGATCGGGACGACGACTGGGCCACTTTTCGCGACGGGTGTGCCGCTGGCCTCGCTTTCGCTCTCCATCCGTCCAGCAATCTCGCGGGCATGCTCGAGCAGCGTGGGAACAATCTGGTCTTCCGGAACAGTTTCGATGACCTTGCCTTTGATGAAAATCTGCCCCTTGCCGTTACCGGAGGCCACGCCCAGATCAGCCTCGCGCGCCTCCCCCGGACCGTTGACGATGCAGCCCATGACCGCCACGCGAATCGGCGCCTTGATATCTTTCAGCCCTTCCGTCACCTGCTTGGCGAGCTCAATCACATCGACCTGCGCACGCCCGCAACTTGGGCAGGAGATGATGTCGAAATGCCGTTGACGAAGGCCCAGATATTCAAGAATCTTGCAGCCGACCTTGACCTCCTCGACCGGAGGCGCGGACAGGGACACGCGAATCGTGTCACCGATGCCTTCAGCGAGCAGCGCACCGAACGCGAGACACGACTTGATAGTGCCCTGCCACGCCGGTCCGGCCTCGGTCACGCCCAGATGCAGCGGCCAATCGCCCTTGCTGGCGAGCAGACGGTACGTCTGGACCATGGTGACCGGATCATGGTGTTTGACGGAAATCTTGAAATCGTGGAAGCCAACATCCTCGAACATGCGGGCTTCCTTCAACGCCGAAGCGACAAGGGCCTCAGGGGTCGGCCCGCCGTATTTCGCATACAGCTCCTTGTCAAGCGAGCCGGCGTTCACACCGATACGCAGCGAAATGCCCGCATCCGTGGCCGCCTTGCAGATCGAAGGCCCGACCTCGTCGAACTTGCGGATATTGCCCGGGTTGACACGTACCGCGGCGCACCCGGCATCAATCGCCTGGAAAACATACTTGCTTTGGAAATGGATGTCGGCAATCACCGGAAGCGGGGATTTCGCGACGATGGCGGGCAACGCGTCCGCATCATCCTGACTGGGCACGGCGACGCGGACGATGTCGCAACCCGCCTGCGCGAGCTCACCGATCTGGCGCAATGTAGCGTTCACGTCCACCGTCGGGGTGTTGGTCATCGACTGCACGGAAATCGGGGCGCCGCCGCCGACGGGCACCGGACCGACCATGATGCGGCGGGACTTGCGCCTCGGATGCAACGGGCTTTCGCTGATATCAGGGGTTCCTGTCTTGCGGAACCCCGTCTCGCCGCTTGCGGTCAATTCATCGTCTTGAATGCTGATGCTTTCCTTCACACCTGCTTGTTTATCAAAACATCGGCACGTTGGCGCGCTTCATGCTCAACTTGCCCCATTTCCTCCACGGATGCGAACAGCGGATCGCCGCGAAGCTCCGCATCCATCTGGTCGATCACCGCTTTGACTGTGTCCACAATGCCCAGATACTGCAGCCGGCCGTCAAGGAACGCATGAACCGCCTGCTCATTCGCCGCGTTCAGCACTGCGGTATGTTTCTCGGAGGCGGCGAGGCACTGCCGGGCAAGGTTCACTGCGGGGAATGCCTCGTTGTCCAGGGGTTCGAAAGTCCATTGCGCGGCTTGCGTCCAATCGCACGCAGCAGCCACGTTTCCGAGACGCTCGGGCGCGGACAGGCCGAGCGCAATCGGTAGGCGCATATCTGGCGGCGATGCCTGGCAAATGGTCGCGCCATCGCAGAATTCGACCATGGAGTGCACGATGGACTGAGGGTGTACCGTCACCTCGATGCGTTCCGGCGGAATATCGAACAGACGACTCGCCTCGATGACTTCCAGGCCTTTGTTCATCAGGGTTGATGAATTGATTGTCACCACCGGGCCCATATGCCACGTTGGGTGGTTCAACGCCTGTTCAGGGGTAATCGCGGTCATATCCTCGCGGTGCATCCCGCGGAACGGCCCGCCTGAAGCCGTAACGATAAGCTTCGAGACTTCGCTGTGGCGTCCCGAACGCAGCGACTGCCAGATCGCGGAATGCTCGGAATCAACCGGGTTGATCTGCTGGTCGCGCACCTGGGCGCTGAAGAGCAGATGACCGCCTGCGACCACGGATTCCTTGTTGGCCAGCGCCAGTTGCGATCCCGCTTGCAATGCGGCGATGGACGGCTCAAGGCCTATGGATCCGGTGATGCCGTTGAGTACGGTATCGGCTCCGCACCCAGCAAGCGCGACAACCGCCTGACGCCCGGCGTGAATGGCTGTATTTGAGGCACCAGCTCGTTCGAGCGCTTCACGCAGCTCCCCGACCTTGGATTCGTCCGCGATCGCGACCTGCGGGACGTGGAACGCCGCCGCTTGCTTGGCCAACAGGTCGATATGGCCGCCGCCTGCGGCAAGACCGGTCACCGTGAACCGGTCCGGATGACGGGCGATGACATCAAGCCCCTGCGTGCCGATTGACCCTGTGGATCCTAACACGATGACAGTGGATTGTCTGATCACAGTGGTGCTTCCTACTCCTCACGACCGGCTCGAAGCTCCGTGTTCAGCGCCAGCAGGTCGGTATTCACCTCTGGGAGCACACGACTCCCCTACCGCTTCACATGATACACTCAGACGGCCATCAATCAAGGATTTCCAACGGCGGCGCGGGATGGTGGGCATGGGCTTTCGAACAACGCAGTCAGACCATCACCGCACGCAAACCAATCCAAGGATGTGTCGTTTCTGATATTGTCAATCGGAATGCTCCATCCCTGATTGGTTCACGGTATCTCCGCAATGCATCGTGGATCGCCTTCACTTCAGTTGCGGCGAATCCTGATACCTGCGCGCGCGGTTTGATGAACGAATCCGGCGATTCTCGTTACTCTTGCTTGCCTCCCGGCTGGTCGTCGTCACTCAAAGACGGGAACGACAGATCAGGAATATCAAAGCCGAAGCCCGATGCGGGTGTAGTACCTTGAGAATTTTCTTCACCAGCATCCGGGAACAGGTTCACGGAAGGCGCAGGCGTCGCGGTTGCAGCGTGGTCATTGGGTTGAGGTGCGGCAAACGATGCCGGAGTTCCAGCTGCGGGCGCCTCAGGAGTCTGTGCCGGGGCAGCAGCAGCGCTCGGCGTAGGCTCCGGCGCAGAAGCCGGCGCGAATGAGGGCGCTGCCGGGGCTGGCATCGA
The DNA here is from genome assembly GCF_051876855.1 of Bifidobacterium sp. Taxonomy (GTDB): domain Bacteria; phylum Actinomycetota; class Actinomycetes; order Actinomycetales; family Bifidobacteriaceae; genus Bifidobacterium. The sequence goes on along the minus strand of NZ_JBJEIH010000091.1, from coordinate 21,838 downwards.
AGCAGCTGCACCGGAGAACATATTCGGCTGTGCAGCAGGCTGCGACTGGGCTCCCGCTGAGAAATCCTGCACCGGGAAAGTCGGGGCAGCGGCGGAAACACCGCCGAAACCGGAGGCGTTCCCGGAGGGGAATATCGAGGGAGCCGGCGCAGGCTGCGCAGGCGTGGCCGAACCGGCTGCAGCGGCATATACATCAGACGGCTGGCCGGAGCCAGAGGTCTGCTGGGCGGACTGATCTGCGAACGGTGACGTCGGCTGGAATGACGGCGGAACCGCAACCGGCGAATCGGTACGCGTCGGTGCCGGATTGCCCTGCCCGGCGGGCGTCACGGAAGGAGCCGCCTGCTGCGTATTCTGGGAGAAAATCGACTGGTTGCTGCTGGCCAACGCCGCCAGCGACGGGCTGCCTTGAGCATTCACTGATGCAGCGGCTTGAGACGCGGGGATTCCCGCCGTGCCGAACAACGAAGCGCTGGTCTGCTGCGCGCCCGCTTGCTGCCCCGCACCGGCAGCGCCGAAGGATGATGCGCCGAATACCGGCAGATATTCCGTGCCGGAATCGGCGAACGCACCGCCGGCTGGGGTGTTCTGCTGGCCCTGAGGCATGACCGGGGAATCCTGCGCTGCTGATGCCCCCGCGCCGAAAGCCGGCTGATCGGCCTGGCTTGGGGTGAAAATAGCCTGTTCGGCTTGGTGCAGCGCGTCAAACGACTGCGGGGTCGCGGACGCGGCGGCATATGCTGCGGCGCCTGAACCGGGGGCGAATTGCGGCAGAGCGGCATCACCCTGCTGTGCGAACAACGGCTTGACTCCGCTTTCAGAGCTCGACTGGGCGGCCTGTTCTTCCGGCCCTCCAACGTAATCTGCGACACGGGCGTAAGACTCAATGCGGCTGAGCAGCTGGACGCACGCGTTGATGTAGTAATCCACCTGCCGCTCGTCATACCCGTGCTTGCCGCGGCGCTGAGTGAAAATCACGTTCGCGACACGCTGGGCGTTCAAATCGATATCTTTTTTGGAGCGATCACGGTCGGCACCGTCAACGCCAAGCTCCGCGGCGGCTTTGTCAACGATCTGGTCGACCAGGCGATCCACCTGCTTGCGGTCGTAGGACGGCTGCTTGTCCTTTCCCGCAGCGAAACGTTTACGCTCCGGGCGCTGCGCATGCGTGGCAATCTGGCGGTACAGATCTTCCGTCTCAGCTTTCCACGCAACACGGCCATGCTGAGTGATTTCCCACGTCGTCTGCTTGTCGACAACCGCACGCTCAAGCCTCGCCAGCGCGGCGTCCACCTGGGCAATCGCGTAGCCGCCCTTGCGCATTTCGAAGGATACGTTCTGAATGTCCCTCTGCGTCAGCTGCATGCCTTCGCTGTCATACAGCTTGTGCGCACGCTCAAGAAACTCGTCGACCTGGGGCACGTCATAGCCCCACTTGCGCTTGCCTACGAGCGCAATACCTGACGCACCCTGTTCGGTTTCAGGTTTCTTAGCCATTGACTACCGACCTCCTAGACGTATATTCCTAGGCTCAACTGTACGTGATTGTTTAGACTCTTTTGCTGGGAAAACCCATAAACCATACCGAAAAGCGCGTTGTTTCGGCACGCTCCCAACGGTGCGTCCGGATGGGAACACGCCGGGAGGCGGCGCCCGCGGCGTGTCATGCAGTAGAGTGGAGATTTGCGGGCGATTAGCTCAGTTGGTTAGAGCGCCACCTTTACACGGTGGATGTCGGGGGTTCGAATCCCTCATCGCCCACTTTCCCGCAGCCATTGCAAACATTGGGATTACGCGGCGTGCGGATGTCCGGCGGTCGCGTTTTGACCATGTTTTGACCATGTCAATATTGGTCACTCTTGATTGAGGGCACTTGATTCCCGGCTGTCTGTCACAGTCGTCCGCCCAACCGCTGTGTCGTCACCGCTGTGTGGTCAACCACTGTCTGACCAACCGCGGCCATCTTCTGTTTCTGCCGACGCTGAGAGTGTTCTGACCGTCGATAGAAGCTTCTACCGACGTTGAGAGACCTGTCAGTGTCGGTAGAAGCTGGAGAAAGAGGCATGGACGAGCGGCCCCAGCACGGTCAGCTGGACAATCCAGCCAAGAGCAGGGCATACGCCCACGTCTCATCCGCCACTACCACAAACTAGCTACGCTCAGGACCTCGCCAGCGTAACCAGATTGGATATGACCACAAACCAATTACGCAACTCACAACCGCAGCGTAACCAGATTGCATGAATCCACAAACCAGCTACGCCAAGGATCTCGCCAGCGTAACCAGTTTGTAGAGGAGTACGAACCAGCTACGACTAAGACGCCGCTGGCGCAGTTGCTCGCTTGTGCTCAGTGGGAGGAACCCTTGCCGAAGGCGCGCAGCTGAATGCCGTTCCAGTCCTTGCTGACCGTCAACGGAGTAGCGGCATTCATACCCGCGGTCTGCGCTGCGGACTGCACCGTACTTGCATTCGGAGCGCCCTCACGACCCGGCTTCGGGCACAGCACCCACATCGGGCCATCGTCCCCCAGCACCGCGTACGCATCGACAATCGTGTCGGCGAGCTCGTCCTCGTCGTCACCGTCACGCCACCAGATGATGACCCCATCAACCGCGGAATCATAATCCTCGTCAACGAGTTCCTCGCCCGTCAACTGTTCGATCTTCTCACGAATCGAATCGTCAACGTCGTCATCCCACAGCCATTCCTGCACGATGTCCCCGGAACGGAACCCGAATTCTTCAGCGTTTTGAAATGCCGTTTCAATCACGTTGCACAATATAGCAAGACACGCGAACTTATTGGTTACTTACGGCTGTTTTTGGACACTTTACCTACCAAGTCACCTGCCAAGCCACCGCACGTCGCCGCTCACACCGTGCAATGCGGCAGGCTGTTCCCCTTGCCCTCGCCGATGGCGACAAGTGCCTTGTACGCCTCATCGAGCGTGGACACCTTCACATCGCGCAGCCCCGACGGCACATGGCCGACGACCTCATCGCAGTTGGACGCGGGAGCAAGGAACCACGTGGCGCCGTCACGCTTGGCACCCTGCATTTTCAGCCGGATTCCGCCAATAGCACCGACTTTGCCGTTACTTTCCATGGTCCCCGTACCCGCAATCGTCTTGCCGCCAGTCTCATCGCGAGCGGTCAGTTTGCTGATCACGCCGAGCGTATACATCATGCCGGCGGACGGACCGCCGATATCGTCGATATGCATATCAACATTGACGCCGGATACGTCCACACCGAGTTTCTTGGCATACGCGAGCGCCTGTTTGGTGGCCGCTTTCTGCGACGAGGACATCTCCTTATTGGCTTCCTTATCGTATTCCTCGGAGGTCTGACCGGGAGTGAACACCGCTTCGCTCGGCAGCACGGTCGTGTCGGGACGGAAATACATGACAAGCGTCGCGATATTGGGCACCGGATACCCCGGCACGCCGGAAGCGTTGACCGTCACCATGAGCAGTTTGCCTGACTGCTTGTGTGTGCGAACGCCGGAAATCGCAATGATCTGCTTGCCTGACGATGTGCCGAGCACGTTGCGCGTAGGACCGGGCGTTTCAATCACATACGGGCTGGGCATGAGCAGGACAAGCCCGCACAGCAGCACGCAGAACGCGCCTGCGTAATAGCCGAGGCTACGTCGGTCGAAATCGTTGCGTGCGCGGCGCAGGAACGCTGCGACGGCTTGGATGGCGCGTGTGAAATTCATACCGCCATACTAGCCAGTCCCCTCCATCATGGCCATGCGCGGGCAGCATTGCAGGGATTGCCTTCACCCACTAGCTCCCTTTGACTCCTGCCACCGCCCGCTGACACCCGCTGACACCCGCCGCCCACGAATGCCCAGCCGACCGCTGCAAATCACTGTCAACCACCGCCCATTTCGGCACGTTTCATAGGACTCGCCGTAATCCGCTCACCATCAGCGAACAATGAGGCGGCTGACTGTATCATTAGGGGTACTTACGCGCCCACTCTCAACCGAAGGATGACAGGTCATGGACGAACACGCGATACACCAATGGCTCATCGATTGTTTTGGCCCGATCCAGGGAGAGATGGCCTGGCAGCAGCTTTCCCAGCTGCCGCAAGAGGTCCGGGACCAACTGGCACAGCAAGATCCACAGAAGCTGCCGAAGCCTGATGAAGTGCGTGCGATGATGAAAGCCTTCACGGAAGGCGGGCTCAATTCGTTGACCGAAATGCAGCAGACCGTCGAGCGCGGCCCAATCAACGTGAAACTCGCGGCCACCATCGCGCTGGACCGCGCCAACGACGAATCATCATGGCAATCCGTCAACGCACAAGACGCCGCAAGCGTACGGCGCGCCGCCAGCGAGGCGAACCTGTGGCTGGACAGTGCCTGCGCATTCGACCCAGCCCCAGGCGAAACCGAAGTGCTCACCCGCGCCGACTGGGTCAACGGCACGCTTGATTCATGGGCGAAATTCGCCGGGCCGGTCGCATCCGCAATGAACGAGGCCCTGGCATCGGTGGTTTCCGAACGGCTCGGGGACGCGTTCGACGGCGATATCGCAGGTATTTACGCGGGCCCGATTCCGCTGCCTATCCCAGAGAATCTGAAAAATCCGTCACAAATCGTCAAACTGCTGGCGAACACGTCATTCGCCATGCAATTGGGCCATGCCGCCGGCGATTTGTCGCATGAAGTCCGCGGCAGTTTCGACCAAGGCGTGCCGCTGCTCAATAATCCGGCGGGCGGTTTGATTGCGCAGAACGCCATTGAATACGCACGCTCGCTGGATATCGACCAAAGCGAAGTGCTTGCTTTCCTCGCTTTGCAGGAAGAAGCGCATGCCAGGCTGTTCGCATCGGTTCCTTGGCTCATGCCCCGATTCGAGGCGCTGATCGGCAAGTACGCACGCGGGACGCGCATCGATTTGGACGCGATGGAGGAGCAGCTGCGCGATGCGGAAATCATGAACCCGGATTCCTTCTCCGGCGCGGTGAACCTCACCAACGTGGCCATCCCCGATACACCGGAACAGCGTGAGGCGCTGGCAAGCCTCGAGGAGCTGCTCACGCTAGTGGAGGGCTGGACCGATTGCGTCACGTGGAAGGCTGGCATGGCGCACCTGCCGCATTTGGATCAATTGCGCGAAATGATGCGTCGCGAGCGTGCGGTCGGTGGGCCGGCGCAACGGACTTTCGAATCGCTGCTGGGATTGCAGCTGCGCCCCAAGCGCATCAGGGAAGCGGCGGATCTGTGGACGCGAATCGACACGGATTTCGGGATGGAACGCCGTGACGCGAAGTGGTCGCACCCGGATCTGCTGCCGAAACTGCCCGGCGAGCAGGCCGGCAACGAAGTTACGTCGGGTGCCGCGGCTTCCGGCACTGGCACGAACGCTACCGGCCAGACGGGCGCTCCGGGAGCCGAGAGTACAGGAATCGATTGGGATGCAGAACTGTCCAAACTGCTGGATGAGGACGCGCGCAGCCAGAACGAATCCGAAGCGGGGTCGGACGCGAAATCCGGCCAGAACAATCAGCACGGTCCGAATGGCTCGGATGGCGAGACTTCGGGGCATCCGGCCCAGGGCGGCGGCAATCATGTGAATGGTGCCGGCGAGGGCGGCACTGCTCAAGGCGGTACTCCTGAAAGTGGCACTGCTCAAGGCGGCGCCGACGATGGGAATGGCACCGGCGAGGACGATTAATTCCTAAGACCCCGACGATCATAACGGTAGACGGGATGATGTTGCCACGTGCGGTCATGGCCCAGCGCTTGACCGTTCAGCAGCATCACTCCGTCTAGCCTTGAGACGTCATCAACCTCCACCTGCCGCAGCTGGTCAGCCGCCGGTCGTCAAAATCCAGACGCACGGCGGTCACACCAGAAAACGGCTCGGACGGCGGCGTGCGCCGGTATCGCTCGACTGCCGGGCCGCAAACGATAAGTGCAATGTGTCCTCTGCTCGAGTGACCCCCACGTACATCAGCCGGCGTTCCTCCTCAAGCGCGTCGCCGGGCGCCGGAGACCCGTACGGCAACAGCCCCTCCGAACAGCCGACAATGAACACATGCGGGAATTCCAGACCCTTCGACGCATGAATCGTGGAAACCGTTACAGCAGAAGAATCCTTCACAATCCCCTTGGCCTCAAGCAGCGCCGCTTGTTCCTGCGTTTCATCGGCAAGCGGCGACGACTGCCAACCGGCATCACGACGCACACGGAACCGTAATCCTTGCGCTCGCAACGCAGCGCACACATGCTGCTGCTGGACGTTGATGCGCGTCAGCACCGCGATATCAGACGCCGACACACCTTGCGCGACAAGCCTTGCAATCCGGGCGGCGACACCCTGGGCCTCCTGTTCGTCGTCATCGTATTGGCTGCGAACCACGCGCGCTCCCGCACCACGGCCGGATTCCAAACGCAAGTAGTCCTCACGTTCGGCAGAGGCGGCAAGAATCCGGTTCGCATACCCGACAATCTGCGGGGTCGAGCGATAATCAGTGCGCAAACTGATATCCGCGGCTACAGGCGAGAATTCCTCGGTGAAATGCAACAGGTCATAACTGCTCGCCCCGGCGAACGAGTAGATGGTCTGCGCCGGGTCCCCCACCACGCAGATGTTCCGGTTGTCGCCCAGCCAGCGGGTCAGCAGGCGATGCTGAAGCGGCGAAACATCCTGGTATTCGTCAACGGTCAGCCACCGGATCGAACGGCGGATGGCGCGCGCGGTGTCCGCATCATCATCGATCACATGACACGCCATGAGCAGAATATCATTGAAATCAATATGCCCTGTCGCCGATTTCTCCTGTTCATACGCTGTATACACGTCAGCGAAACGGTCAGGTTCCAAGTCGATAGGCGGCTGCCGGTGAGTGGCGGCGCAAACCCTGCCATAATCGTCAGGCGCAATCAGCTGCACCTTGCACCAGTTGATTTCAGCGAGCACATCGCGTACTGCGGGCAATCCGGTCTGGGTGGGGTCAAGCCCCTCCGGATTCACCGTGCGACGCAACGCCCGCGCGGTAAGCTCCTGGGGGCGGTCAGTGACATGAGGGAACGGCGCGCCGCAGACATCCGGCCAGACGCGACGAAGCTGATGAAGGGCAGCGGAATGGAATGTCGCCGCGGTCACGTCATCGCCGACACCAAGCGTGCCAAGTCGTGCGCGCATCTCGGCGGCGGCTTTCACGGAGAAGGTGACGGCGAGGACTCCTCGGGCATCCCAGGCACCTGTCCGGCAGCCGTAGGCGATGCGCCGCGTGATGGTTCGCGTTTTGCCGGCGCCGGCGCATGCCACAATCCGCACCGGGCCGTCCAACGCCGTGGCGGCTTCGCGTTGCGCGTCATCGAGACCTGCGAGCACATCATCCTCAACCGAACCGTTCATACCTCGCTATTGTGTCAGCCGGCGGGACCGCGCGCAAACTTGACACAGATGGCGGGATGGCGGACGGTGTCCCTGCTTGGTGTTGCGCATGGCGATTGCGAGCTGGCGAACGGCGGGCGGCGGGAGCCAAGAGTTGAAGCGGCGCTCCGTTGGAAGCTTGGACTATTTCCGTTGTCGTATGCCAATCAGCGATTCAGTCCGGGCAGTAGGGCGGAAATCGTCGGATATGGGAGCGCTGAACCCCAGGAAATGGCGGAATACCAAGAGATGAGACCCATCGGCCGTTCCGCGGCAGGGCATGCGCCGGGACCAAACCCGAAATCGGTGACCGAACATGAATCCAGTCCCGAGAGACCCGCAGACACGGGAGTACATGACCGGAGGGAATGGCGGAATATCAACAGATGCAGTCAGCCAGCCATTCACGGCAAGAAACCCACCGGGACCAAATCCGAAATCGGCGGTCGAACGTGAGTCCAGTCCGCAGAAACAGAACGGAACCCATACATGCAATGCATCCGACTTGAAAAATGCCGGAATACCTAGGAGAAGCCCAGACGGATGACCATCATCGATGCATACCCGGCCGAGCCGGCAGACCGCAATTGAGCCATACCACGCCAAACCGGACTTTACCGACAATCGTCATCAAGTCATTGCCATCCACGCCGTGCCCGTATTCCTGCACACACTTTTCCGCCCAACATGCCGAATCCTGCTCGATTCAGGCGATTGCCTGTATTACTGTGGAACTGTGAATCAGCGAAGCGATTTTATGCTGGCGGCCTTGGCGTCGGCCGTCATGCCGGACATTTCCGTGGCAGGCGTACGCGCCAGCAACCAAGGCAACGCCACCGACGAAGCCCGAGGCATCGACCATGCCGTCGTACAGGACTCCTCAGGACGCCTGTATGACGTGCATGCCAGTGACACCGAAGCGGGTCGCAAGCATCTGCGCGGGCGTATCAAGGCAGCTCAGGCGCTGCAGCGGGCAAAGGAGCCTGCTGCGCTCGGTTTCGCCGTAGACCGCGTACTCGCCAGTTCCGACGGGGACGATGAACATGGCCCCACGGGCACGACCGCGGTCATGGTTTCGCCGCATTTCGATGGTATGTCACGGCCGCTTGACCTGCTGACCTTGGATGATTGCGCCAGCGTTGGCACGGCAATTGGCGCGATTCACCGGCTCAATCCGGCGTTCATACCGCAAGAGCATTATCCAGCGTATGCGACCGGCCAAATCAGGGCGCAACTAGTCGCGTGGATCAAGCGTCTAAGGCAAGCCGGGCACATTCCCCAGGAGATTACGTCCAGCTGGACCGCAGTACTCGACACAGATGGCCTGTGGTCGTTCTCGACATGCCTGGTGCATGGCGGATTCCATGACGGCGACATTCTGTTCTCCGGTTCGACGATTACATCAATCGTCAACTGGCAAGACATGCAGATCAACGATCCGGCGCGCGATCTCGCATGGATTTTTGGCAAGCTTGACGAACCGCATCGCAATGCGGTGTTGGCTGCATACGGCCGGATACTCGGTTCTCGTCTGGACAGCCTGATCATGCTACGGGCCAATCTGTGGCTGCAAATGGAGCAGGTCGGCGAATTCATTCAGGCGCTCAGCGATGCAGACAGCCAGAAAATCATCCAGTTCAAGGCGCAAGTCGAGCGGCTCGCCCACCAGTTGAGCCTTGCGACCGGATCGCGGTCCCCTGCCGCGTCAATCCACCGTTCCGACGGCAAGCCGCCGAGCACCATCACAGTCGGCACTCTGCTGGATGCCGGGGAGCGGCGAGACGCTATGCTGCGCGAGGAAGCCCGGCGCAAGGCGGCTGCGCAGGAAGCGGACAATACCAATGATGCTTCGGCACAAGCCGGGAACGCCAGCAACGGCGGTAACGGTGAGCCAAGCGACCAGACCAATGAGACCGACCGCACCGGTTCAGCGCAAATCGCGCGTGCAACCGTCAAACGCGATGAGACGGCGGACAGCACGAAATCTTCACCGGTACACGCCGGGAATGTCGTGAATGCTGGAAATACCAGAAACGTCGGCGACGGTAGCGAAGACACGGGTGACAGCACGGCGAGCCGCCCTGTTACCAACTCGCACAGCGAGGCGCCGACAATCGCCATCAAACCGCCGAGCTTCGCGATTCGCGGCATCCAAGTGAATAACGCGTCGGGCACCATCCATACCATCGACGACAACACGCGCAGCGAGACGATCACGGTTGCAAACGCCCAAGGCACGCAAAGCGTTGCCCGAGGCGATGTCCAAGACGGCACTGCACACCAGACGAACGATGGCGGCACTGATGTGGCACGCCCGGAGGAAGGACGCGGCGGACAGTCGGCGCAGCCCTCCACGCGCAGCGCGCAATCAGCGCAGTTCCAAGTGCAGGAAGCGACCCGGCATATCGGGCAGAACGGCAATGTGATCAGCGAAACGCAGTCGTATGTTTCCGCGAGCGTCCGGGTGCGCAAAGATGGCGATACCAGCGTCGAAGGGTTCGCCGACAGCGACGCCGAAACAGTGGCTTTCCAGGCCGCCAAGCAACAGTCCGACGGGCAGGATGACGGGCAGAACGGGCGCGGCGACGATGAGCATGCTCCGGAAACCATTCTCATTCCCCTGCTTGAGCGTGAGGAGCGCGCGATGCGGGACGCCCGGGAAAGCCTTGAGGCCGCGTCCCGCCAACAACGCCACCACAGCGACACGTCCGAGGTTTCCGACAAACCGCAAAATGCCGGAAATCAGGTGTCTGGCGGGCAATCGGATGCGCACGACAACGGTGACGGTCACAGCGAATCCGTCATTTCAAGCGGCGCAGATGACAGCCATAGCCATGCCGACCAGGCAGACAAAGCTGATCAGGCCGAGCAGGAACAGCGGAATCAACAAGGCGGTCGAGCCGGGCAACCGGCCGATGCCAACCGTGGCGAAGAGGCTGCCGCCGGGCAGTCCGGCACCACGCCGAAAGCGTAACCGCACGCCAACGGGCACAATAGAACACAAGAATCACAGGACATAGCCGCACGACCCCCCTGTTTCCTTCCGGAAAGGCACAGGATGGGCGCGCGGATCAACGACAGGAGCAGACATGGACATCGAACTGGGCATCCAGAACGTGGCACGGCCGGTGAGCTTCACTTCCGATGACACCGCCGAGCATATCAGCGCGATTATCGACGACGCGGTCGCCAACGGCAAAATCATCGACCTCGTGGACACCAAGGGCCGGCATATCGTGGTTCCGGGCGCTGCGCTCGGCTATGCGCTGATTGGTTCCGAGACCAAGCACGCGGTCGGTTTCGGCGCGCTGTGAGTTCGCGCGGGGGCATGCGGCGCGCGTAGTTTCTGGATGCACGTGAACCTGCGCAAGACACGTAATCGCACAATCGCGTGTAATCACACAGTGCACGTAGGCATTCGGCACGCATGCTGAGCGTGGCTGGAGCTGGGGTGCTGCTGCAGGCCACTGCGGGACCGCTGCGGGGTCGCGTGGATTGTGTATGCAACTCCGGTTGCGCGGACGGTATTGCGGCCAGAGGTATTGCGCAGACCACGATCACACGGACGAGAGTCATGCAGATAGTAGTCGCGCGACGGTATTGCACAGACCGTTGCCACACAGCAACGACATAATGCCCGACCTCCTCACCAGGAGGCCGGGCATTTCATTACCGCACGTTGTCGCCTCGCATCATTGCGTTGCGTCGTTGTTTTCCCGCCGGTCTGTCGTCGAATTGAATCGGCGTTGAATTAGGTTGCCACGGACAACAGGCATGCTGTTATTGCCCCCGATACTCTGGGCCACGAATCAAATCAGCGGAATCGCGCCTCGTTCAACGATGCGCCTGACTGTGTCATCATCGGTCAAGTTCTCCCCCAATCGGTTCGGTTTGCCGCCTTGCCCGTGCCAATCGGAACCGCCGGTTACGAGCAGATGGTGGCGTGAGGCGATATCCAGCAGGCGCCGACGCTGCTGGGGCGGATTGCCGCGATGCCATACTTCAAGCCCGTCCAGTCCGGCATCGATTAGCCGCTCAATCTGGTCGTCCGACAGCAGCACGGGATTACGGCTGGGATCGCCGGCATGCGCGATGACGCTGACTCCACCAGCATGTTTAACGGCACGAACCACATCGGCAGCGTCCGGTGACGGAGTGGGAATGTAGTAAGGACTGCGCGAGCCGACAGCACCATCGAACGCCGCCGAGCGATTTGGATACGCCCCAGCGGCGACCAACGCATCCGCGATATGCGGCCGACCGACCGTCGTCTCATCGCCTTCACGAATCTGAGCGAGCACATCATCCCATGTAATGGGATAATCCTTGGAAATCAGCTCAACCATGCGCTTTATGCGTTCAAGTCTGGCCTGCCGAAGCCTGAGAAACAATCCGCTGATCTCGCGATTGTGCGGATTGTACTGGTATGCGAGCATATGCACCGACACGCCGTCCGCATCCGACGTCACTTCAGTGCCCCGCACCAGATGCAGGCCGTACTCCGCGGCAGCCGTTGCCGCATCATTCCAACCAGCAGTGGTGTCATGATCGGTGATCGCAACCCCGTGCAGTCCCAATGCGCACGCTTCACGAATCATATCCGCAGGTGTCTGCCGCCCGTCGGAGAAGACGGTGTGACAGTGCAAATCCCACCCCTCGGATGGCGGATTATCGGCGATATGTGCAAGAGTCATATCACCATCGTAAGCTGGATATTCGCAACCGGCCAACGACACGCGCACAAGCGCGGCGCGCACAGCACATCGGTAACCAGCAAGGAAGGCGGCATCGTGAGCGAACAGACGAGACCAAAGCCACAACAGCAACGGAATTCGAACGCTTCGGTGGAACAGGAGGCGGTGATTCCCGGCTGGCGGCATGGCAGCACATGGACGTATCTGATTATGCTGCTCGCTTCTGCGGCGGCCCTGTTCGTATCGTTCATGCTGTCCGCCGAGACGCTTCGACTCGCACGCCGGCCTAATCAGCTGCTCGCCTGCGATATCAACAATGTGGTTTCCTGCTCGCAGGTCGCGCAATCCTGGCAGGCGGAGCTGGTGAAACTGGGCGATTTGAGCTTCCCGAACGCCTTCTTCGGCATTGCGGCGGAAAGCGTGTTCGTGACCATTGCGGTGATTGGTCTGGCGCGTGTGCGCGTGCCGCGCTGGTTCGCGACTTGCACGTGGCTCGGCGGGCTTGCCGCGCTGCTGTTCTCCTACTGGCTGACCACGCAATCGTTGTTCGTGATTCACGCGTTGTGCCCGTGGTGCCTGGCGCTGATGTTCTCGACGACCATCCAATTCATGGCGTTGAGCCATGCGACGGTCACGGTGCAGGATATCCCACGCGGCAAACGCGGTTTGCGCACCTATTACCGTCTGAATTATGACCTGATGGCGGATGTTGTGTGGGTGCTGGCGATTATCGCGCTGATTTTGGTGAAGGACGGCAGCGCAATCTTCAGGTGAGCCGGGCCGCATTCGGCAGTATCGCACAGTGGATGACCGCGCCGCACGGTGGATGACCGTGCGGCGCGGCGTGATGTTGTGTGACATTACAAACGTTGCGCGATGTTGTGGGTGAACCTGTACTCCGTCAGTTGAAAAATCAGCCAGTCGCGAGAATCCGTCAGTCGTGAGGATTCAAGGAGCACACCAGGCGAGTTACAACAGGTCGATGCGGCCGACCAGTGTCGCTGAACCGGTGAGGAACACCCGGTCGTCGCGGACGTCAACTTGCAGGGTGCCGCCGCGCACGGTAATCGTCCAATGGTGAATGCCGGTTTTGGCCAACAAGGTGATGCCCGTGGCGCACAACCCCGTTCCGCATGACAGGGTCTCCCCCACTCCGCGCTCGTTGACACGCATCGTAGCCTTGCCGGTATCAGTACCGACGTCTTGGGAATCGATGCGGACGAATTCAGCGTTCTGATCGGACTCCAATACCGGAGCGACCACCGGTTTGGTTACAAGATCCAGCGCCTCAACCGCCGGCAGAGTGGATTCCCCATCTTCAAGCACGCTGACCACGTGCGGATTGCCCATATCCACGAATGTGCCGCGGGCTGACCCGTCAGTCCCAGGAATCGTCACGTTGAAAGCATCCGTCTCCCCACGTTTCCACGGACCCATGTCCACACGGAACACATCGTGGCCACATGGGGCCATATCGCCGAGCGAGACGAGCGTTTTCACCCCAGCACGGGTTCCCAGACGGAACGGCTCGCCGCCTACACCTTGCGCGTATCCGAGCCGTTGCGCGAACAAGGCCGTGGCACGCGTTCCGTTGCCGCACATTTCAGCGAGGGAACCGTCCGCGTTGCGGTAGTCCATAAACCATTCGGCGCCTTGGGCACGAAGGTCTGCGGCGGTATCAGCGGAAACGTCTCCCACATGCTCGGGGTGGGTCAGGCGCAGCAGGCCGTCTCCGCCGATGCCGAAATGACGGTCGCACAGGAAACGGACCTCATCCGCAGTCGGCTCGAATTCGCCGTCGGGATCGGCGTATATCACGAAATCATTGCCAGTGGCGTGCGCTTTGTATACCGTGTGTGGAATGCTCATGCCATCACTGTAGCGTTTCAACGCGAAGCTCGCTGACAGCGCATCGTATAACGGGCGTATGCGGATGTTGATGGGGGTGCGCAGCGAGAAGCGCTGCAGCGTCGGCTGTCGCAACTGTTGCCAGTCGGTAATCTCGGGCGACATAGATTTCATTCGCAGTCCCTGCGCCTTTGCGCCCCGCGCCCATCGAACGGTTCCGGGCGGCACGGCCCACAACAGAAAAGCGAGACTGCACACCCCGCGTACATCGGCGGTTTTCACAATCCGATAATCGAGAAGCAAACAACTCAAGGAATATGACATGCCGATCATTCATTATTGACGAGTTTCGCCTTGAACTTGTAGACAATCATGACGACCTCGGTGGTTCCTGCCGCCGTAACGGTCATCGCCGTGCCGTCCGGGAACAGCGAGGCAGGTAATCCGGTCGCCTGGACACCTTCGACGCACCAGTCCTCCTCGAGAATGGTATGACTGGAGCCGTTCGCATCCCTCACCCCGATGCTCACCGGCTTGTTCATGGTCTGCTTGCACATGAACACCGCGTAATACATTTCATCGTCGGCAACATCTTGCGAGAATCCGATGGAACCGTTGCCCCGAAACTTGCGAGAACCGAGTTCGGTGTGCGGACGATACTCGGTCATCATCTTACTTTCCGCATAGCTGCGTAACCCGGGAACGGTGAAGTCCGCATAGGTTTTCAGATAATCCGGCTGCACCAGCTCCGACGAGGAAACGTCGGTAGACGCGGACGCGGCGCCGTCCGGGGACGAGGCTCCACTTGGACCGCACGCTGTGGAGCACAACACCATGCAGAGGCAGCTTGCCGCCGCCACGATGATTTTCAGGGCATGCATGCTTGCCGACCGGTACGCTCTGTTACTGTTCATGACAACCTCCTTGTTGTCGGACGGCGCCTTCAGAAGGCTCCTGTTGTAATCCCGCAAGAATCCTCGGCGATTTCCGCGATAACATTCAGCATAGCCCGCGGTATCGTGCCATGTAAACACCACCGGCTGCCGTTCCCGACGATGCCAGCCGGTACAACCTGTTCGAAGCTGTCCGGCAGGGAACCGATCCGAGCACACAAGCGCAAGCCTGTCAGCCGACCATCCTGGCTTCCTGCTCTCAGATGCCGGCAGCTGGTATCGCTCAACCGTTCCAGCGGCCCGGCGAATGCCGCATGCCGACAGGCTGGGCTGCCGTCCATGCAACCGCCAAGTTCTGGCGACAGCTTTTTTCGATAGTGGTAATGGACAAACGCGCCGGACCCCTGTGAGCAGACGTGCTGCGGTCTTACCAGTGTCACGCGTGTTCGAGTTCGCCACGCTTCTTGCTTTGCGCGTACATCGCACCGATCTTGCGCGCGTACCAGATGAGCACGACCGTGCCGGCAAGTGCCACGACGATAAGCATCAGCATCAACGCACTGATACCAGTTTTCGCCAAAGCCCCTGCGATGCCGCCGGGCGTTGATGCAGCAGCCTTCTTGGTTCCGGAAGATGCAGCACCGCTCTTGGCGTTGCCGGTTCCCGTTGCGGCGGCGTCCACCGTGCCTTTCGATGGTGTCTTATTGTTTGGCGCGTTTTCGCGATTGACCATCGCGTCAGCAGCGATCTTGTTTGTCGCCGCTTGGGCGAGCGCGGCTTTGGCTTTCGCCAGCTGTTCCTTGCTCTGCGCTAATGTCGCAGCGCTCTTGACAAGCTTGGCGTCGGCATCGGCCTTTGCCGTGGTGGCATCTGCCAGTTCAGCCGTTGCCGCACGCAGCGCGGGCGCATCGGCGTCCCTCTGGCTGTCCGCAGCGCGCTTGGCAGTCAGTGCTGCATCATTGGCGGCTTGTGCGGAGTCGCGGTTCTGCCTTGCCTGCTGCAATTGTGCATCCGCCTGCTTGACGGCATCGCTGTCCGCGGCATTGTTCCGCCTGACTGCGGCATCATTGGCCAAAGCCCTCGCATACGCGGCTTCGGCACTTTGTAGTGCAGCCGCCGCGGTTGCCAGCGACAGCGCTGCTGCGGCAGCCTGCCGTTGCCCTGCGCTCGCGCTGGCAACCGCTTTTGATGCGGCAGTCACACGCTGTTGCGCGGCATCCGCTGCCTGTTTCGCATTCTTGTTGTCAGTAACTGCTTGATCATATGCGCTCTGGGCCTCGGTCAAGTCATGTTTCGCAGATTCATAGGCGCTGTCCGCGGCTTCGGCGTTGCTCTTCGCATCTGACGACACACTCGACGACGGCTGCGCTGTAGAAGTTCTCGTGCCCGCTTTCTCCCCGGATCCTGCTGCGAACGCAGTTCCCGGCAGCATGCAAGCCACGGCTGCGACAACCGCAATAACGTACCTGATACGTTTCATTGTTCCCCCTATCCTTGCCGGCGCGAATGGCTCCACGCGGCAATGTCCTGCTCTGTCGCCCATTATGGCCCGGATGCGACGACATCCGAAGGCCGATAATTCGACATTACCAATGCGACACGCCCAGAGTTGCACTTGTATCGAAGGTATTCTCGCTACATGCGAAGCCGGGTTCGCCCATCTGCGCTTATCCATGCGCTTCTACAACACGGCATCGTTCAATCCACCCATATCATCAGACATCAATTGCAACACGCCGTTGGGGAACGATGCTACTATCTGCGGTAGCGCGTGCAGTTCGGATTGCGGACACGCGGCATCGTCGTTGAATGAATCGTTGAGGAGGAGCCATGACTTCCACTGCACCGATCGGCGTGTTCGATTCCGGGTTGGGCGGCATCACGGTGGTGCGTGAAATCGCGAAAGACCTGCCGAATGAGCAAGTCCTGTATTTCGGCGATTCCGCAAACGCCCCGTACGGCACGAAAACTCCCGAACAGGTGCGGAAACTCGCGTTCGCCATTGTGAACAACTTCATTTGCGAAGGCGTCAAAGCCGTGGTCATCGCCTGTAATACGGCGACATCCGCCGCAGTCGACCCGTTGCGCGAACAGTTCACCATCCCGATCATCGGCATGGAACCGGCGTTGAAGGTCGCATGCGACCGTGGGCACGGCGTTCCCCAGCATGTCATCGTGGCCGCCACCCCACTGACCTTGCGTGAACAGAAATTCGCCAAACTCATGGCTCGGTTCAACTCGACAAACGTCATTTACAAACAGCCTTGTCCAGCGCTGGTGGAAATCGTGGAGCACGGGCAGCTTGACGACAGCGAGCTGGTCGAGCGCACACTGCACGGGTATTTTGACGGCTATGACCTCGAGACGATTGACTCCGTAGTACTCGGCTGCACGCATTTCCCGTTCTTCCGCGAGTACTTCCGTCGGCTCATGCCCAGCAGCACGGCAATCATCGACGGAAACGTGGGAACCGTAAACCATTTGCGCGTAGTGCTCGAAGCGCTCGGCCAGCTCGCCCCCGAAGATGCGGAAGGCTCAATCGTGCTGTCCAATTCCGACCCGAGCGAGCGGATGACCACGTTGATGCACCAGCTGTTGACACGGTAGTCGTCAATCGGTGAGTCACAGGGTGCCCGGATGGCCGGATGTCCGGGGCAGTTTCCCAGTTGTATCGGGCGGGCCGCGATGGCTGTCTGTCTGCCGAACGATGCATCTGTCCGCTATGCGATCAGGCAGTCACACCATGGGCAGATAACACGAAAAACCGACAACGTCACCGATTTATCCGCACGTCCTGCGATCCGATAGTCGCACCGCAGGACGATAGCCCGGACAATCGGACGGTACCCGCGCGCAACCCGCCCGATGTACAACCAGACAGTCGCACCACGAGCAGATAGCCAGAACAATCGACAGAACCACAGCCAAATCTGCCCGCTGTGCAATCATGCAGTCACACCACAGGCAGATAAACGGCACAGACCGGGCGCACCTCAGCCATATCACCCAGCCATGCAACCGTGCAGTCACACCGCAGACAGATAGCCGGGACAATCCGGAGCACCGCCACGATATCTCCCTGCCGTGAGACAAGGCGGTTACATCACAGACAGATAACCAATCCACCGAACGGTACCCGCGCGCAACCCGCCCGGTGTGCAACCAGACAGTCACACCGCGGACAGATAACCGGGACAATCGACGGAACCGCCACCATATCACCCAGCCATGCAACCGTGCAGTCGCACCACGGGCAAATAAGTGGCGACACCAGACGCAACACCGCAACACCGCGGTCATCAGTCGGCCCACCTCATGCCCTCCCCAACGCACCCCCATGCGACATTTCAGTATGATGTGCCCGATTTACGCCATCAGTCGCCGCTTTGTCCACGCGTCACCCGTAAGCTCACCAATATGCGCGCATGCCAAGCATGCGTCCGGTGAGATTACCAGGTGTGAGGGAGACGAGATGGCAAAAACGGCGCTTATCGATGTCGGCGGAGGGTATCGTGCGATCTTCGGGGCAGGCGTCATGGACCGGCTCATGGAAATGCACATCGACTTCGACCACTGCTACGGCGTCTCCGCAGGAAGCGCCAACATGGTCGGGTACATCGCGCGCCAGCCCTACCGCAGCCACAAGTTCTATACCGAGTACGCCAATCGCAAGGAATACGCAAGCGTTCAAAACTTCAGGAAGAACCATAATTTCGTCGGGCTCGACTACGTGTACGGCACGCTGTCGAACCACGACGGCGAATATCCGGTGGATTTCGAAGCGTTTGAGGCGAACCCGACCGGATTTACCGTCGTCGCGTGCAACGCCGAAACCGGTCAGCCCAAGTATTTCGACAAGTCCGATGTCCATTTCGATGATTTCGACATCATGAAGGCCTCTTCCGCCGTGCCTGTAGCTTGCGAACCGTATGTCATCGACGGGGTCCCCTATTTTGACGGCGGCATCGCCGATCCCATCCCCGTGCAGAAAGCCATCGACGACGGGTACGACCGGGTCGTGGTGATTCTCACCAGGCTCAAGGATGTGCTGCGCGAGCAGAAGAAGGACATCATGCCCGCGCACATCCTGGAACGCACCTACCCGGCCGCAGCCGACCGGCTGCTCAACCGATACCAGACCTACAACGACGAGGTGGCGCTGGCCAAACGGTACGAGCAGGAAGGCAAGGCGCTGATCATCGCGCCGGAATCCCTGTACGGGCTGTCCACACTGACCAAGAAATTCGAGGGGCTGGAACGCATGTACCGTGCCGGGTATGCCGCCGCCGAGGCGATTCCGGCGTTTTTGGAAAGCTGAACGCCGCGAATCCTGATTACGCGCGGTTGTTGGAGACCGATTAGGCGAGGTGGTGACGAAAAATCCTGACAACCCGCCAGCGCAATCTGGAAGGCGAGGCACCGGAATCAACAACCATGGAATCGGCCGCCCCGCAACCAGATGACCCGAACTAGGCGTGAGCGAGGCGCCGGGTCCGACGCGGCAACGCCGGTACACGCCGGCACACATGAATCGACACAGACGGCAAGTGGCGGGTTTCAAACATCCCAAGCGTCTGAAACCCGCCACCGATGAGGAATCCGCGTCGCGCCCGAATCTGAGCGAAGGTGCGGATATCCGTGCTCTGTACTAATTGCGCGAAGCCGATCCGGTCGCGCGCGCGGAAGCCGCTGCCGTGGACGCAGCAGCAGCCGCATCGGACGGGATTTCACCGGCGGTGAGCATGGCCTTGGTGACCTGCTCGTACAGATCCTGATACCCGCCAGGCGTGGATGCGGGCAGCACCACGGTCTTCGCGTTGCGGGACTCGGACAGCGAGCGCATCACGTCGAGGTACTGGTTAAACAGGACCACATTGTTGACATCGGTGATATTCATGCCGACGGCCTGCAGGCTCTTAATCTGGTCGACGATGCCGTTGGCGATTTCACGGCGGTAGTTCGCCTGACCCTCACCCTGCAGACGAGTCTTCTCAGCTTCCGCGGCGGCCTGGGTTTCAATCTGGATGCGCTGGGCTTCGGCGCGCTGACGGGTGGCTTCCTTCTCACGCTGGGCGGCGTTAATCGAGTCCATAGCGTTCTTGACCTGCGGGCTCGGGTCGATCGCGGTGATGAGGGTCTTGACGACGGTGAAGCCGAAACGGCTCATTTCCGTACCGACCGTTTTCTGCACGTCAGCGGCGACATCGTCCTTGCGGGCGAATGCGTCGTCGAGGGTGAGCGCCGGAATCGCGGAACGAAGCGCGTCCTCCATGTAGCTGCGCAACTGGCCGGCAGGATCCTGCAGCTCATAGTATGCGGTGGCAACGGATTCCGGAGCCACACGGAACTGCGTGGAGGCGACCACGGTGACGAACACGTTGTCCAGGGTCTTGGTTTCCAGCTTCACATTCAGCTGGCTGACCCGCATATTCGTTTTCATGGCGATGCGGTCGACAAACGGGATCTTCATACGCAGGCCCGCATATTGCACCTTGTGGAACTTGCCGAACCGTTCGATGATATAGGCCTGCTGCTGCGGGACCACGTACAGCGCCGAGCACAGCAGAAGGAACACGATGACGACGAAGGCGATAACAAACGGCATGGGGATTCCTTTCATCCGATTCCGCGCAATCTTTGCGCGAACAGCCGTCTCCATCGTATCAGGAACCGGGCAGAATGCCGAAATCCAGCCATTTTCAGGACATGCTTCCCAAAAGCTGAGAGCCGGCTATCGATTTTTGCGAACGCAACGCCACCACATCAAAGCGCGCAGGTTGTTAGGGTCAAAGACAATCAACACATTCACACTGACTGTAGTGATCTGCAGCCACACAGCCATACCGCAACTGCCGGATGCGGCACGTATCACCGCGACGCAACGCCGGCACGCCGCATGTCCCATCCAAGGAGGTTCCGCATGCCACGTATCTTCCAGGTCAGCGTTCCGTCCCTGCGGGTCACGCTGTCCTCCATTTTCCGCAAACAAGGCTTCAATTCGACCGACGCCTTGTATCTGGCCGGCACACTCATCGACGCCGACCAGAGGGGGATCAGCTCGCACGGCACGCAGCGCATGGCCATGTACGACGCGAAAATCCGACATCGGATCATCGACCCGCACGCCCGCCCCGGCATTGTGCGCAGCAAAGGGGCCAGCCTGCTCATCGACGCCCACGCGGCCATGGGGCAGCTCGCCATGCGTGAGGCGACCAATCTGGCCATCGGACTGGCGCAATCACACGGCGTGGGACTGGTAACCGTACGCAATTCGAACCATTTCGGCACCGCCGGGCAATACGCGCGCAAAGCCGCCGATTCCGGGTTCATCGGCATCGTCTCGACGAATTCCAACCCGATTGTCGCGCCAACGCACACTGCCGTCCCGGCCCTAGGCAGCGACCCGATCGCCGTGGCCGCCGGTTATGGGGACGACCAGCTGGATTATGACGCGGCGACCAGTACCGTGTCGCTCGGCAAAATCGAGATTCACGAGAAGACCGGCACGCCCATAGACGCCGATTGGGCGGTTGACGCGCGCGGAACCGTATCTCACGATCCGGCCGCCATCATGGACGGCATCCGCTCCAAGCCGCGCCGGGCTGCCCTGACCCCGCTCGGCGGGCCGGGCGAAAACGGCGGCGGGTACAAAGGTTACGGCCTGGGGCTCGCGGTCGAACTGCTCACCGGACTGCTCGGCGACGCGCCCGCATCCATCGACCTTAAGGGCACGCGCATCAGCCACAGCATCCTCGTGATTTCCCCGGAAGCGTACGGCGGCAGCGATGCGCTCGCCGCGCGGGTCTCCCAACTCGCCAAACGCCTGCGTTCCCTGCCCTCAAGCGACGGGCATCCCGTGCTGTTCCCCGGCGACAAGGAACGCGCCGCAATCGCCCGGCACCGCGACAGTGTGCCGATCGACGACGTGACCTACCGACAGGTGCGGGATATCGCTTGGGGCCTGGATATCGACGAGCCGCAGATTGTGCGGGTTGAGGGGGT
>NZ_JBJEIH010000090.1:0-6399 GCF_051876855.1 Bifidobacterium sp. | reverse complement strand
CTTCCTAAATGACAAGACCACAGCGGATACGTTCTATTCCAGACTCAACACACTCATGAGTACATCAGAATACATCATCCAGTCGGTTCTCATTGACAAAAGAAAGTTCCTCAGCAACTATCCCGACACCAAACAAACACCATATGATGTTGCAGCGCGATTTGGCATCGAGCGCGTGTTTTACGAAGTGCAGGCGCACGGACAAAAAGGACGAAAAACGCCTGTCATATTCGAATGCCGTGGAAAAAAGGAAGACAAGAACCTCGAACATACAATCAACGGCTTGCTCACAGAGAACCGTATCAACGGTTTGAACGACACCGTTCAGCCATTGTGGGCACCGAAAAGCATGAATCTTGCCGGCCTGCAATTCGCCGACTTGACTGCTAGGCCTATCGGAATCCATTATCTGCATCCTCAGCAGCCGAATCGTGCTTGGAATATCATCCGCAAGAAGCTCAGAACAAGCGCTACCGGCTGCATCAAAGGTTATGGCTTGAAGATTTTTCCGTAAAAAAGCGGTTGCTTTGTAGATGCATCTACGAAGCAACCGCCGACCGGGACACCCCAATCCATTTATACAGCAATGATATCAGCAACGGCAAAGCACGTCAAGGCAGCAATATAAATTGAGAACCCGAAGGAAAATCGGAGTCAAGCATCAAGTACCCTCGTCGCATACCAGATACCTGACAACGCAGCAATCATCGCACGACCACCCGCACCCCTCCCCTGTCTACAGCCGGCGTTACCTATGGAATCATCCGGTTTCAACCGGCCGACCGCATGCCGTCATGCCACGCGACCTGCGGAAATCGCGAGGAGAGGGCAACCATGGCACAGGCCGGCGAGACTCGGCATACCGCAACTGACGTGAACGATACCAACACCGCTGCAAACGATGCGATTCCCGAAGCTACAATAAGCGACACAAACACCGCAATCTCCACAGCCGCATCAAGCACCGCAAACACCGTGAACGTCAATACCATCCCAAGCACCTCAAACATCACGAACGCCACAAACAGCAACTCCATCCAGCCAGACCCAACACACCCCGCAATCACCGACGCACGCTCGACCACAGGAAATCTCAAGGGAGACCTGACCCGTGGACCGCTGATTCCCACCATGCTGCGCTTCTCAATCCCCTATCTCATCACCTGCTTCCTGCAAAGCTGCTACGAACTGGCTGATCTGCTCATCGTCGGCAGATTCAACGGCGCGGACTCCGTTTCAGCCGTCTCCACGGGTAGTCAGATGACCCACCTGGTGACCGTCACCATCGTCGGCCTGACCACGGGCGTCACAGTGACCATCAGCCACGCGATCGGCGCCCGACGCATAGGCAAGGTGCAGCGCCAAATCGGACAATCCATCCGCCTGTTCGCCTTTGTCGCGATCATCGCCACCATCGCCCTGACAGCGAGCGCCGACCCGCTGCTGCGCCTGCTGTCCACGCCGCCTGAAGCTTTCAGCCAAGCACACGACTACGTGACCATCTGCTTCTTCGGTACCCCGTTCATCGTCGCGTACAACGTGATCAGCGCGATATTCCGCGGATTCGGCGATTCGCGGCACCCAATGTATTTCGTCGCCCTCGCCGGACTGCTCAACGTGGGACTCGACCTCGCGTTCATCAGCGGCGCACACATGCAAGCGGCAGGCGCCGCGCTCGCCACGGTCATCTCTCAAGCGTTCTCGGTGGTGGCGGCCCTCATCTATCTCAAGTACGCGAACACCGGCGTCCGCCTCCGGAAAACCGACCTCGTCTACGATTGGGCCGGCACGCGGCAGATCCTGACCATCGGCACGCCAATCGCACTGCAGGAACTGTGCATCCAGGTCTCGTTTATCGTGATCACCGCCATCGCCAACGGGCGCGGCTTGGAAATCTCCGCCGCCGTCGGCATCGTCGAGAAAATCATCTCCTTCCTGTTCCTCGTACCCTCGGCAATGCTGTCAACCGTGTCGGTGGTCGCCGGGCAGAACGCCGGTGCACGGCAACATTCGCGCAGCAAAACGGCGCTGCGATACGGCATCACCATGTGCATAGCGTACGGTGCGGTTGTGTGTCTCGCGAGCCAGATCTGGGGCGCGGACATCATGCGCGTCTTCTCCCCGGACGACGAAGCGGTGGTCAGATACGGGGCGCAATACCTGAGCAGTTATTCCTTCGACTGTATTCTGGCGGGCGTCCACTTCTGCTTCAGCGGGTTCTTCAGCGCCTACGGCAAATCCCTGTACACGTTCGCACACAATATTGTGTCGGTGCTGCTCGTGCGCATCCCAGGGGCGTATGCGGCATCCCTGCTGTGGCCGGACAACTTGTTCCCCATGGGATGCGCCGCGCCACTTGGCTCGCTGCTGTCAATCCTCATTTGTTCGGCGCTGTATTACCTGCGATTCAGCAAGCGGCACCCGGCGGCGATTGTCGACGAGCAATGACAGGTGACCGATTGTGTGCCGTGTGAGTCAGCTCTGGCTGCATCATCCCGGCGATGTGCGAGCCAATCCTCACACAATGGCAGCCCGGCCAATCCCAGAGGCTGATTCCCGTGGCCCGACAGGTGACTGTGTGAGCGAATCCTCACACAACGCCCCACAACCAAGCCAAATCAGCATCCCGGGACACATTGCACCGTCATTGTGCGAGCCAATCCTCACACAACCCCGCACTGCCTCGCGCAACCACACGCCGAAGCACCGGTGCCCCGAAGCACCGTCGTTTTCACGCCTGCACACCCGCCACGCACGCGAACACCCGCCCACACAACCGCCAACCGGCTACTTGATCATCGGCCGCAACGGCGCCGAGACGTCCACGGAATGCTTGTCCCCGATCACATTCGGGTCGTTGATAATCTTATCGACCACAGCTTTCTTGAGTTTCATCTGCGAGGCATTCCCCCAGATGATTGTGTAGTTGCCGTTGTCCAGCTCGGTGGTGACGGAATCCTGCGTCTGCGCGGTGACTTTGCTCACCCGCGCCCGCATCGCGTCGGACAGCGAATCCACGACTTTCACCGCAGTCACCACGGACCGGCTCTTCAAGCTTTTGGCAACATCATCCACTTCGATGACCGGAATCCCGGCAGTCGAAGCGTTTTTCACGGAGTTCAGCACCCGTCCCTTGCCGTCGACCGCGGTCAGCGAACCGTCGGGCGTTTTCAGCATGGCGGCGGGCTCCTGCGCGCTGATGGTGACCTGCATACCGTGCGGGTATTGTTTCGTCGCCGTCGCCTTGCTGACACCAGGAATGGCGGCAAGCTGCGTTTCGATGTCATTGGTCGACACCAGAAGCAAGGATTTCCCGGCCTGAGCCGAGGCGATGGACTCCACTTTGCTGCCGCTGACCCATTCGTTGGCTCCGGTCACCGTGATTTGCGCGGAGTCAAGCCGCAGCAACGGCGAGAAGAACAGCGCCCATACGACACCCACGACGGCGGCTATGGACACAATGGCGATCGCCACACGTTTGACGACCATCAGCGTGTTGGCATGCTGCCGTTCCTTGACGCGCGCGTTGAAATCCACGACTTTTGGCCGCGCGGCGACCCCCAACGGCCCGGTACTTTCGCTCAGCGTTTTGGCGACCAAGTCTTCGCTTTGTAACGCCCTGGCATCCACGAATCCAGTCGCTCTGGACACACCAGTTCCGGACGCGCCACCGACGGAGACTCTCCTGCCGCTGTGCGTCGTACTTGCGAGATCAGATCCGCTCCCCTGTTCGCCGCCATCCGCGGATTTGTTCAGCCTGTTGCGTTTCGCTGAGCTCGCCACGCGGCCTTGTTTTGAGGTTCCGCCGTTGTTAGAGATGGCGTCCGAATCCGCGGCCTTGTGTCTATTTCGGGACACAATCGCGCGCAACGACCGCTTGCGGCGGCTCGTGGCCGGCTCCGCGGTACCGCCTGCATTGCTGGATTTGCCGGCATCGTCCGTTGACGATGGACGTCGTTCAGGCACGGTAGCGCGTCCGGATGCTACGGAACGACCCGACGACCCGCGATTTGAGGCGGCGCGGCCGGAAGCCGTCCTGCGGGATACAGGCTTGGACGAGCTCGCGTCCCTGGAACCGCCAGACGACACACCGGGGATGGCTGGACTCGCCACACTCCGGGATTGCCTTGCGACGCGCGGAAAAGTACCGCTCGATGATATCCGAACGTCTTGTGACACGTTGCCTGACAGCGTCTTGTTCCCTGATACAGCGTTTCCCGATGCCGCACTCCCCGATGCTGGGCTCCCCGACACCGTTCTCGATGCCGCGTTGCCGGCTCCGGATCCGGCACGCCGAACGCTGGGGGGTTCAACACGTCCTGCACCGGGTTCAACACGACCGGCGACAGAACGCGGTTCGCGCCCGTTGTGCTGCAGCCCGTCATGCGATGACCCGCCGGCGGACCCACTTCGTGCCACGCGTCCCGGCATATCAATCCCCGCAGTTCTCGCGGTGCGCCTCGAGCGCGTGCAACAGCACCGGACCCATAGCAGTGATATCGCCTGCCCCCACGGTGAAGACCACATCGCCGTGATGCGCGCGCATCGCCATCATCAGCGCCGCGGTATGCATGTCGTCAACCGCACGGATCCAGTCCGCCGGCTCGTGGTCAATCCCCTTGGCGGCATCGACGATGGTCTGCGCGGTGATATCCGGGAAATCCTCCTGCTTTTCGCGTGCCGGGTAAATACCGGTCACAATCACATCATCAGCGAGCGCCAACGCCTCAGCGAACTCGCGTGCGAAGAACTTGGTGCGCGAGAACAGATGCGGCTGGAACAGTACGCGGATGACGGCATCCGGGTAGCGCCGGCGCGCAGCGTTGAGCAGCGCGGTGATTTCGGTGGGGTGATGCGCGTAATCGTCCACGACGGTGACTTGCTTCTCGCATCCGCGCACCTGGAAGCGGCGGGATGCACCGAGGAAGCTTCCCGCGGCTTGCGCGGCGGCATCAGGGTCCATACCCAGCAGTGTGGCGGCGATGATCGCGGCGGTCGCGTTGCGGGCGTTATGAATGCCTGGAATCTTAAGGCTGACGGGGATAGCGTGCGCTTCTCCGGTGAGCGCGGCGGGCATGTCGATGGTGAACCGTTCCTCACCGTCGCCGGCCTGCTCGCTTTCTGAGGTGATGGTGACGATGGCGGCGCCTGCGGCCTGGGCTACGGCGTCAAGCACCATCTGCGCGCTGTGCGTGGTGTAAATAACCGTGCGGTGCATGACCGAATCGTCAAGGCCGCGCAGCACGTCAAGCGCACCCGGGTCGTCAGCGGTCATGACGATATGCCCTCGCGCGTTCGATGCATAGGCGACGAACGCTTCACAATAGCGCTCTGGCGTGCCGTAATGGTCAAGATGGTCCGCTTCGGCGTTGGTGATGATGGCGATGGCAGGCCGATATTTGGCGAAACTGCCGTCCGACTCGTCGGCTTCTGCGACGAGGATGCGCCCGGTGCCGGCATGTCCGCCGTCGAGGGTCTGGCCATCGGGGCCTTGGATGGTGCCACCAATCGCGTAACTGGGATCGGCCAAGTCGCCGGTGCCCGCGTGCACGAGGATATGGGACAGCAGCGAGCTGGTGGTGGTCTTGCCGTGCGCACCTGCCACGGCGACCGCATCATGATGGTTCATGAGCAGTGCGAGGATATCGCTGCGATGCACGATATGCGAGCCTTGGCGCGCCGCGGCGACGATCTCCGGATTGTCCGGCTTGATGGCGCTGGAATACACCACGGTTGATGCGCCGCGCACATTGTCTGCCCGCTGGCCGATCGCAACCTGGATGCCGAGGGCTTCGAGCCGTTCGGTTTTCGCGTTGCGCTCCCTGTCCGAGCCGGTGACGTTCACACCCTGCTCGTGCAGCATTTCAGCGAGGACACTCATGCCCGCTCCCCCGATGCCGATGAAGTGGGTGGTTCCCAAATCGCTGACTCGCTGGTCTTCAGTAAAGGCCGCGACAGTCGGGTCAAGCACGATAGGCTCTGTATTCATGATGGAAGGCACTGCTTTCTCTTGGTTGCTGTCCCTATTATGGCATGATTATGCGTGATGATGGCGTAGCGGCCTGTACACCGGCGGCGTCCCGGCCTACCGGCGCGCCGCCGCAAGGCTGAGGATGTGCCGGGCCATGATGTCGGCTGCATCACGGATGCCATACTGCCAGGCGTGGTCGCCGAGCTCATGCAAACGTTGCGGATCATCCAGCAGTCCGGCGATATGGTCGTGCACCCATGCAGCGGTGAAATCGCTGTCATTGACCATCATGCCGCCGTCCGCGTCGACAACCGGCTGCGCGTTGAAGCGCTGCTCGCCGTTGCCAATCGGCAGCGGAACGTAAATCGCGGGTAGTCCAAGCGCGGTCAGTTCGCACACCGTGCCGGCTCCCGCCCGGCAAATCACCA
>NZ_JBJEIH010000089.1:0-29706 GCF_051876855.1 Bifidobacterium sp. | reverse complement strand
CGGAGACGCTGGACGGGCTTGCGGCGGCGCATCGAGCGGGGGTCGTGCACCGGGATATCAAGCCGGAAAACATCCTGCTCAACGACCGCGGGCATGTGCAAATCACTGATTTCGGGCTGGCGAAAGCCGCATCGCAGGCGACGCTGTCCACGACGGGCATGCTGCTTGGCACGGCAGCATATCTTGCTCCCGAGATGATTGAGAACAATCAGGCCACACCCCAGGGAGACCTGTATTCGGTGGGCATCATGGCTTGGGAGATGCTTGCCGGCGAACCGCCGTTCCAATCGGACAACCCGGTGACGATGGTGTTCAAACATGTGCACGAGGACGTTCCCCCGGTGATTACCCGCTGCCCGGGAATCGAACCGTCCGTCTCCGAATTCATCGCGCAACTGACGGCACGTTCGGTCGAGGACAGGCCGGCGGACGCCATGGAAGCGCAACGACTCCTGCGCACGGTGATTTCCGGGATGCCGATGGAGGCTTGGCTGTACCGGCGGTCGGACGATCCTATGCGCGACGAATCCACCGGCGACGGCGGATCCCCGTTGGCACCCAACGGCTTGGTCGCCTCGCGCGGCGAGAACGGGCATGATGCTGCGGCATCAACAACGTCGAGAGCATCTGTAGCATCTGTGGCCGCAACAGCCGCAACGGCACGGGCGGATTACCCGCCGCAGCCGCCGGTACCGTCGTCGTCCGCGGCGAATTCCGCAACGACGTCCGTCGACATGTCCCCCGACGCATCCGCCACAACGCCTTCAGACGGGCGTTCCGGCGCCGCGAACACACCGGATACGCGTACCCGCATCCTTGCAACCGATCCGAACGCCGAGAGAAAACCGCGAAGCATCACCAGCCAGGACGCCTTCACCCAGGCAATCACCACAACTGACACATCGGATATCGAGCCTTCCGGCGTCGCGGAGCATTCCCGTGGCGGGCGGCCGCGCAGCAAGGTTCCGGTCATCATCGCCGCCATCGTGGCCGTTGTGCTCGCCGCCGGCGCCGGATGCGGCGCATGGTGGTATTATCTGGGCCCCGGCAGCTATTGGACGATGCCGAAACCCACTGATCTGACGTGTAAGGCAGGCAAGACCTGCACCATCAAGAATGTCAGCTGGAGCTCGTTCCGCAGCACTCTCAACGTCGCCGGAATCCCCTATTCCGTTGCCCAAGAATACAGCGATTCCGTCGAAGAGGGCAACATCATCTCAACCACGCCGTCCACGGTTGGAGCGCATATCAGCAAACGCAGCGCGGGCAATGTGAAAGTCACCGTGTCCAAAGGCGTGCGTCAGGCGACCATCCCCTCAGATATCACCGACCCATCGACTGACAACGGCAAGGATCCCCTGACCGCCCTCGAAAAGGCAGGCTTCACGAACATTTCGCATAACATCAACGATGACGAGTATTCGCTGACCGTTCCGAAGAACGCGCTGCTGAGCATCTCCCCCGACCCTGGCACCACGATGGATCATAACGACAGCGTGGTGGTGAAACTCTCCTTGGGACCGATGCCGGTCAATATGCCGG
The DNA here is from genome assembly GCF_051876855.1 of Bifidobacterium sp. GTDB lineage: Bacteria > Actinomycetota > Actinomycetes > Actinomycetales > Bifidobacteriaceae > Bifidobacterium. Next base: position 28,164 of record NZ_JBJEIH010000089.1, on the reverse strand, counting down.
ATGTCGTCGGCAGAACCAAAGACGAGGCGCAGGCCTTGTTCGACAGCTTGCAGCTCAAGGCCACTTACAGCGAGGAATATAGCGACACCGTGCCCAGTGGCAGCATTATCTCGGCATCGCAGGCGGTGGGTACCCAACTGCACTGGGGTGACACCGTCGATGTCGTGGTTTCCAAGGGCCCGCAAATGGTGACGCTGCCTGATGTGACCGGCAAAAGCACCAGCGATGCGACTGCGACCTTGCAGGCGCTCGGTCTGGAGGTGAAGGTCAGCGCCCCGCTCGGCGACCTGACCCACACCGTGCGGTTGCAGTCGCCGTCCGCCGGTCAGCAGGTACGTGTCCGGGACGCGAACGGCAACAAGACCGTGATCACACTGACTGTGGTGTGACCGCCGAGGACTGCGCCTCCTGTTCGGCCTTCATCCTTGCCTTGACGGTCTGCGCATACTCGTCGACATACTCCTGCCCGCTCATCTGACCGATGGCGCGGATCACGCGATCGGTCAGCTCACGCAGCTCCTCATGCGTCACATCCTGCGGATCCTTGCGCTCGACCGGAATCGGCGCACCGTATATCACTTTCGATTTGCCTTTGTTCGGAATCACCTGACCTGGCTTTTGCAGGTCGCGCGAGCCGATAATCGCCGTCGGGATAATCGGGCAACCGGTTTCGAACGCGAGACGCGCGGCACCGGTGTGCCCGCGATACAGCCTGCCATCGGGGCTGCGGGTGCCTTCGACATGGATGCCGAACAAATGGCCATCCTCAAGGATTTCTTTGGCGTGGTTGAGCGCACCCAACGATTTGGAACCGCCCGAGCGGTCGACCGGGAACACGCCCACGGATGTGAACCACCACTTCTTGAACCGACCCTTGATGCCTTTGCCTTCGAAGTATTCGGCCTTGCCCATGAAATGAATCATGCGCGGGCATGTCATCGGCAGCAGCGCGTCGTCAATGACCGCAAGATGGTTCGCCGCGATGATCGCCCCGCCCTTGCGCGGGATGTTCTCAAGCCCTTCGACAGTTGGATTGAACCGACGCCTTGCGATCGGACCCAAGGTCCGGACGAAAAACCAGTAGAGCACGAGGGCTCTCCCTCCCAGCGACTTGACTTGACGCTCGTTTACAGTGGTACCTATGACTGAGCACAACAATACCAATGCGTCAGGAGAGCGTCCAGCGAACGGGTCCGGCGAGGGCTCGCAAGGCGGCTCATCCTCCGGCGAGCCGCTTGACGAGGCATGGGAGGCGTTCGCTCACGATCACGCGCGCGATCTTGAGGACGTGGAGCGGTCTCGAAACGCGAAACGATTCGAAAGACACGCCCGCCGTGCCGAGAAGAAAGCGCTGCTTTCGGTAGATGACCTCGATCAGGGCACCTTCACCGACGACGCCATCGGAGCCGGCCGCGGCCCGCGAGACAACACCGCTTCCAGCTGGCTGGATACCGACGACGTGATGGACCGTTACGGCGACCGCTTCGTGCCGCCGACGTCCTTCGCGCCTACACCGCACAGCGTCATCCTGTTCACTGCGTTGACGGTCATCGGCGTGTTGGGGATCATCGCTTCGGTGCTTGTGCCCAAATTCACGGGGATTATCGGGACGGTCTGCGCGATCTGTCTGCTGCTTGGCATTGCCGGATTAGTGGCGAGCCGGCGGGGGCATGTCCATCACGACGATCCGTTCGACGATGGCGCCCGTGTCTGAACGGGTGAAAGCAAGAACGCGCGCACCCGGCTGCGAGTGAACGCCTGGGCTTGTGCGGAAATGCAGAGGGGCTGTCCGGGAAACATTCGGACAGCCCCTCTGGTATGGATTCGAAGGTGATGTATTTTCGAAGTTGATATGCACCAGTAGGTCGGATGCATACACGGGCTAGCGCTTCGGTTGTGCCAACGACAAGGTTGCCGACGGCAGGGGCGATGTCACTGCAACGGGCCCACGCCGCCGTGGCAGGTGTGTCTCCGACCACCGATTGTGTCGATGGCCGGAGTAGCACGCCACGTCATTGCCGCAGCACGGCTTGGGGTCATGCTCGCTTGGACTGCGCGAGCTTGACCCAACGCTCCAGCAGGTCCTTCGCCTTGCCGGAATCAACGGCTTCCTGGGCCAGCCCGTAGGCCTGACGGAAGCGATCGGCGAGCGACCCGTCAGCGATGAGATGGCCGTCGGCGACGATGGCGGAGGCGGCGTTGAGCAACGCTGTTGTCCGCGAAGCAACCGGCTTGCCGTCGAGGAAGTCCCTGAAAATGCTGGCGTTGAGCTCAGGCTCTCCACCGCGAAGCTGCTCGATAGTCACCGGGTCAAGGCCAAGCTCGGTAACAGGATTGAATTCGGTTGCCGTGACCTTGCCGTCCGCGATCAGCCACACGGAAACCGGGCCGGTCGGAGCCATCTCGTCAAGGCCTTCGCTCGACGTGTACACCATGCCGCTTTGGCCGCGGTTGGCGTACACCTGTGCCATCAGCGGGCTCAATGTGCGGTCCGCGCAGCCGATGGCGACATGCTTCGGGTTTGCCGGATTCGTCAGCGGTCCCAGCACGTTGAATACGCACGGGATTCCCAGCGCCGAGCGGACCGGGCCGACGAAGCGCATAGCCGGGTGGAAGGTCTTTGCAAAGGCGAAGGTGATGCCGATTTCATCGCCGATTTCGGCCACAGCTTCCGGAGCGAGGTCAAGCGGAACGCCCAAGGCTTCGATGACGTCGCCTGAGCCGCACTTCGACGATGCAGCACGATTGCCGTGCTTGACGATTTTCACGCCGGCTGCCGCGGCAACCACAGCGCCCATGGACGACAGGTTCACGGTCGCGGCTTTGTCGCCGCCCGTTCCGACGATATCGGTGGTTTCACCCGAGACGTTAAGCGGCACAGCGTGAGAGACCATCGCCTTCGCGGCGCCTTCAATCTCGGGCGCGGTCAAACCAAGCTGCTGCTGGGTCGCAAGGACGGCGCCAACGCATGCAGGATTGGCATTGCCGTTCATGAGATCGTTGACGAACCACCAGGACTCGTCCGCATTCAAATGATTGCCGTTGACGAGTTCTGCGAGAATCGACTTCCAAGTGATCTCAGTCATCATGCCCTCCTGTGCATCTGATGTTATGGTTTGTGGCTTATTGTATCGACTTCATGTGTTCTACCACGTGAACGTCCACATTCTGAGGTTCCTTCCGGAAATTCGTGCAGTGTTAGGGCAATCCGGGCAGTCAGGTCGGGTCGGCGGCACCGCTGACGCGACGGATGATGGACGAAGGGTCATGATTATGCAGATCATCCGCATGCATACCCGCATATGCAAACGGACGGCGGCGCCACCATGGATTTCCATGATGACGCCGCCGTCCGTGAATCAAATCACACCGACCGCTGTTCGAAGCAATCAGGCCTTCTCGTTATGGCCGTGGCACATCTTGTACTTGCGCCCCGAACCGCACGGGCACGGCGCGTTCTTCGGCGTACCCGGGAAGGTGCGGCCGTCCGCCCACGGGCTCTTGAGCTCGTCGCTCTTGGGTCGCTTGCTGGCGGGCAGCTTGACATCCTCGTGGCTGATTGGCGCAGGGCCGACGACGCCGGGCTCGCGGTGCTCGGCCGCATCGTCCTCATCCGCCGTCTCATCGGACTCGCTGGGATCTTCCGGAGCGGAGCTGACAGTCGTGGGCTCGTCCTCAGCGTCGGTCGAGGTGATGCCGACCGCCTCTTCAGCCTTGTCCACAGCGACATCCTCATCATGCTCGCTGGTGATGTCCTCGTTCTGCGCAACTTCCTGGATGTCGACGTGGAAGAGCAGCTGAATGGTCTCTTCCTTGATCGCCTCGATCATCTGGTTGTACATCTGGTAGCCTTCGCGCTGGTATTCGACCAGCGGGTCGCGCTGGCCCATACCGCGCAGGCCGATGCCGTCCTTGAGATAATCCATCTCGTAGAGGTGTTCGCGCCACTTGCGGTCGAGCACTGCGAGAACCACGCGGCGTTCCAGCTGGTGCAGCGCCTCTTCGCTGAGCTTCTCGCCCAGTTTCGCGTAGGATTCCTTGGCGGAATCGACGATAAGCTTGCGCAGGGCCTCGGATGCCTTGTCGCCCTTGAGACCGCTCACGGCCTTCTTGGCTTCGTCCTCGTCAACCGTGATGGTCACGATCTGAGACAGCGCCTTGAACAGGCCGTCCCAGTCCCAATCCTCAGGCTTGGCGGAGCCACGGTTTGCGCCACGGATGTAGCCGGCGACGGTCTCGTCAATGAAGCGCAGGATGTCCTCGTGGATATCCTCGCCCTTAAGCACGGCCTGACGCTCGGCGTAGATGACCTTGCGCTGCTTGTTCATCACGTCGTCATACTTGAGGACGTTCTTACGGATTTCGAAGTTGCGCGATTCGACAGCCTTCTGCGCGTTGCGCACGCCCTTGGACACGCTCTTCGATTCAATCGGCAGGCCTTCCGGAAGGCCGCGGGACATCACACGCGCGACAAGCTGCGTGTTGAACAGACGCATGAGGTCGTCCTCGAGGCTCAGGTAGAAGCGGGATTCACCCGGATCGCCCTGACGACCGGAACGGCCGCGCAGCTGGTTGTCGATACGGCGAGACTCATGGCGTTCGGTGCCGAGCACGTACAGACCGCCCAGCTTGGCGACTTCGTCATGCTCGTCCTTGACCTGTGCCTTGACCTCGGCCAGCGTGCCGGGCCAACGCTTCTCGTACTCCTCCGGGGTGTCTTCGGGCGAGTAGCCTTCCTTCTTGAGCTTGGCGTCGGCGAGGAACTCGACATTGCCGCCGAGCATGATGTCGGTACCACGACCGGCCATGTTGGTGGCAACCGTGACTGCGCCCTTGCGACCGGCGACCGCGACGACCGCGGCTTCCTTCGCATGGTGCTTCGCATTAAGCACCTGATGAGGGATCTTCGCCACATCAAGCAATGAGGAGACGACTTCGGAGGATTCAACCGATGCGGTGCCCAGCAGGACCGGCTGACCCTTGGCATGGCGCTTGGCGACGTCCTCGATAATCGCGTGCAGCTTTTCCTTCTTCGTGCGGAAGATCAGATCGTCCTGATCCTTACGGATCATCGGCTTGTTGGTCGGAATCGGGATGACGCCGAGCTTATAGGTGCCCATGAATTCGGCGGCCTCGGTCTCGGCGGTACCGGTCATGCCGGCGAGCTTGTCGTACATGCGGAAGTAGTTCTGCAAGGTGATGGTCGCGAAAGTCTGGTTCTCGGCCTTGACCTCGACACCTTCCTTCGCCTCGATGGCCTGATGCAGGCCTTCATTGTAGCGGCGGCCCGGCAGGATACGGCCGGTGTGCTCGTCAACGATGAGCACCTCGCCGTGGGTGACCACGTAATCGCGGTCGCGAAGGAAGAGCTCCTTGGCCTTGATCGCGTTGTTCAGATAGCCGATCAACGCGGTATTGCTCGGCTCATAGAGGTTGTCAATGCCGAGGTAATCCTCGACCTTGCTGATGCCCGGGTCAAGGATACCGACGGTCTTCTTCTTCTCGTCGACCTCGTAGTCCTCGTCTCGAGTGAGCTTGGGGACCAGACGCGCGAACTGGCGGTACCAACGGGTGACATCGCCCTCGGCCGGGCCGGAGATAATCAACGGGGTACGGGCCTCATCGATCAGGATGGAGTCGACCTCATCGACGATGGCGTAATGGTGGCCGCGCTGTACGAGTTCGCTCTTGTCCCACGCCATGTTGTCGCGCAGGTAATCGAAGCCGAACTCGTTGTTCGTGCCGTACGTGATGTCTGCGTTGTACTGCTTGCGGCGCTCCGGCGGCTTCTGGTCGGTGACGATGCAGCCGACGCTCATACCGAGGAACCGGTAGACGCGGCCCATGAGCTCGCTCTGGTAGCTGGCGAGGTAGTCGTTGACGGTGACCACATGCACGCCCTTGCCTTCGAGCGCGTTCAAATAGCTCGGCAGGGTCGCAACCAAGGTCTTGCCTTCGCCGGTCTTCATTTCCGCGATGTTGCCCCAATGCAACGCCGCACCGCCCATGAGCTGCACGTCGAAGTGACGCATGCCCAGCGTGCGCTTCGAAGCCTCACGCACAGTGGCAAACGCCTCCGGCATGATGTCGTCAAGGCTCTTGCCGTTGTCAAGCTCCTGCTTGAACTTGGCGGTCTGTCCTTTGAGTTCCTCGTCGGAGAGGGCCGATATCTCGTCCTCAAGCGCATTCACCGCTTTCGCGACGTTTTCCAGCTTCTTCAGCTGGTGGCCTTCACCCATACGTAGGGCCTTGTCGACGATGTTTACCACGTTTCGCTCCCTAGTTCATTCAGCACGACGAGCGCGGCGGGCTACCCAGTCCGCACACAACTCATCCCATAGTACGCGACGGAGGGGATTTTACACTCCCCTGCTCCAATTGCGCCGACACGGGCGGGTCGTGCGCCCGGCCGGCATGACGGGAGCCCGCGTGCACTGCAACGCGGGCTCCCGTCGCTATATTTCTACGGAACCGCTATCTAACGGCCGGTGTTCAGGCTTCCTTCTTGGCCTTGGCCACATTTTCGGCGGTGTCGATCTCGAAGACGCCGTAGCTCCAGCCGTGACGATGGTAGACCACCGACGGACGACCGGTTTCCTTGTTGACGAACAGGAAGAAGTCGTGGCCGATCAGCTCCATCTCGTACAGGGCCTCGTCGATGCTCATCGGTTCGGCGATGTGCAGCTTGCGACGGATGACAATCGGCGTGTCGCCGACCTGAACCTCGACGGATTCACCCGGGCCCAAATCGGAAGCCACCGCAGCCTGCGGGCTGTTATTCGGCTCCTCTTCCTTGGACTCCTCCTCGTCCGGGGTCTCAACCGGTCCAAGATCGACCGGCACCGGGTTGACATAGCCGCGACGGTGATCCTTGCGGCGGTCACGGGCACGACGCAGACGGAGCGTCAGCTTGTCCAGAGCCATGTCGAGAGCGCTGTACTCATCGGAGCTCGACGCTTCGGCGCGGACTACGGTGCGTCCGGCCACCACGGTGATCTCAACGCGCTTGGCGGTATCTGCCTGACGCGGATTACCCTCGTGGGTCACGACAATCTGAGCGCGCTGGGCGTCCGGAGCGATTGCGGTCACACGATTCATCTTGCTTTCAACGACGTCACGGAATTTCTGACTGACCTGCGTGTGACGTCCGGTGATGACGATTTCCATGTGGACCTCCTAGCCTCAAGCGGTGTTACCCGCTGTGTGTGGGTTGTCCCGAACCGCGTCTTCGCCGTCCGGGTATGTCTTATTGTAGCCGAATACTTCGCAAAGTGAAGACAATTCGCTTTCGGGTGTCGTAATTTTTCTCGTTATCGTGCTGTATTAGGCATGTGCTTATAATGGTGATTCTGAGACCCCATGATGGCCGCGGTCAATATGACTGAGGAACTTCCGGGCTCCACAGAGCACGATGGCGGATAACATCCGCCCAGGGTGACCTGAGAGATAGCGCAACAGAGAACAGACCGCCCGGCTTCGGCCGAGTAAGGGTGAAACGGCGGTGCAAGAGACCACCGGGCCGCTGGTGACAGCGGTCGCATGGCAAGCCTCATCGGGAGCAAGGCCAAGCAGAAGACGTCAAGGGTTGCTCGCCCATGTCTTCGGGTAGGCTGCTAGAGCTTGGCGGCAACGTCAGGTCGAGATGGATGGCCATCCGTGTGGAGACACACGACAGAACCCGGGGTATATGGGGTCTCGTCCACTTCCAGGACCCGCCACTTCGGCGGGTCCTGTTGTATCCGGCCTCAACAGGCATACCTCATCAGGCATCTTTGCCGAACAGGCTGTGCGATATGTCCCGCAGGGTGTCAGGACTATGACCTTTGCGTCCGCCGGCAGCCCAGAACCGCCTCAGTCTGACTTGCGGATCGAGCCCCTCTGTACGAGCAGCGACGCTACGCCCGAGTTCCCAAGCCGCATCGACGAATACGCCGGCTTCACGGGCTTCGCCGACTACCTGTTGAGACAGCGCTCGGTCAACACGCTTGCGCGACAACTCAAGTAGCGTACCGCGCTCCCCCAGCATGCGCCCCGCGCAATACCTGACCACTGACCTGGCGTATTCCTCATCGTTGACGAGACCGACTTCACGCAATCTCGTTACGACAGCGTCGGCGACGGTTTCGTCGTACCCCTTGAGAACAAGACGCTCCAGCAACGCCGCACTCGAGCGATCCGCACAGTCCAGCAGGCGCAATGCCGCTTCCCGGCAAGCATCCTCATCACATGGGTCACTCGGCCCCTGCCTGGGTGTGGCAGCGCCTTTGGCACCAGCGCCCCTGGCCCACCTTCCGGCTCGTTTGGCCCTTCCGCGCCCCCAAGCGCGTGCATACGCCCGGGCATCGTGTTGATTACGGTCTTCCGGATGCCCGTCGTTTGCATCTTCGCGGGCCTCCGGCCGAGGCGCGCCCATCGCCGAGCTTGATGCGGCATCATGCGCGGCGATGGGAGTACCGTGTTGCGCGATAAACGCTTCGGCGTCAATCATCGGACGTCAGGCTTTTTTCGATGCCGCCGCAGAATCGGCAGCAGCCGCTTTACCCGCCTCGCCATTTGTCGGCGCGGCGGCCGCTGCTGCCTCATCGCCTTCAGCGAATTGGTCAGTTGGCTCAATCAGGCCGAACGCCTCCTTGACCTTGGTCTCAATCTCATCGGACAGCTCGGGATTGTCTTTGAGATATTTGCGCACGTTCTCACGGCCTTGACCCAACTGGTCGCCGTTGTAGGTGAACCAAGAGCCCGACTTCTTGATGACATTGCTCTGCAACGCCATATCGATAATCGAGCCTTCCTTGGAAATGCCTTCGCCGTAGAGCACGTCGAACTCGGCGGACTTGAACGGCGGCGCCATCTTGTTCTTGACGACCTTGACCCTGGTACGGCTGCCGACGGCTTCATCCCCGTTCTTCAGGGTTTGAATACGACGAATGTCAAGACGCACCGACGAATAGAACTTCAACGCCTTGCCGCCGGTGGTAGTTTCCGGATTACCGAAGAACACACCGATCTTCTCGCGCAACTGATTGATGAAAATCGCCGTGGTGTTGGCTTGCGCAAGGGCACCGGTCATCTTGCGCAAAGCCTGGCTCATCAAACGCGCCTGAAGACCGACATGGCTGTCGCCCATATCGCCTTCGATTTCAGCCTTCGGCACCAGCGCGGCCACGGAATCGATGACGATCACGTCAAGCGCACCGGACCTGATGAGCATATCCGCGATTTCCAATGCCTGCTCGCCGTTGTCTGGCTGGGAGACGATCAGCGAATCGGTGTCCACCCCCAAATGACGTGCGTACACCGGATCCAAAGCGTGTTCGGCGTCGATGAACGCGGCGACACCGCCCGCCTTCTGCGCGTTAGCGACAACATGCAGTGCAAGCGTGGTCTTGCCGGAAGATTCCGGTCCGAAAATCTCCACGATACGGCCGCGCGGCAACCCGCCGATGCCGAGGGCCATATCAAGTGCAAGCGAACCCGTGGGAATCACTTCGACATTCTGCTCCGGACGATCCCCCAGACGCATTGCTGAGCCTTTTCCGAAGCTCTTCTCCACCTGCGCAAGCGCAGTGTCCAATGCGGCTTTACGCCGGGGATCGATCTCGTGAGCCCCGGATTCCTGGGCGGCCCCGCCAGCTTTGGCGCCCGCCGCCTTGGCCGATTTTGTCTGCTGTGCCATGTGTTCTCCTTATCTTCACGATTTCAGCGACGATTTCCACGCTACGTGAACCACGCCGATGGTTCCACCCCGCACCGGCAATGTGGTCAAAGGTTGCATTGCCTTCTGCGCCAAGGCCTCAGGGCTTCCCGTCGCGGAATCGTGTTGTGCTGTTACCACTATACCGCATCATGCGAACAAATGTTCGAATACCACCCGCCGGGCAGCGCAAGCCGAATGCCCATCACCTGCCCTGTCACCGACCGGCAGGCAGTGGCGGCGCATTGTGGTCCTTCCCCCAACGCCTGGAATCGGGGATATCCATCTGGTCGCACAACACATTCCACACGACGCGGGGCTCCTCCCCCGCGGCAAGCGCCTCGACCACCGTCATATCGCCCAGTTTGGGCAACCGCTGGTCCTTGGACAGGCTCCGACCGTACACACGGCCGAACACCTCCTCCAGCAGTTGCCAGAATTCACGTTCACGCACGCAGCAAGTCTCGCACAACCGGGCTACAAGCCCATCAACGACCGCACGCTTTTCCACTTGCCTGTCTCTGATTCCACACCCGCCACCGCGCATCCGCCTGTACCGGGGAACATCCGCGCCGCCGAAGCCGCACACACAAAACGGGCGCCTCCCGCCGTAATCGGCAGGAAGCGCCCGCATTTTCTAACAAACCGTCAACCGGTGATTCTTCGCCGACACCCGGCCAACACCCATCGATCAGGCATGCACCGAATCGAGATAATCAGCCACCATACGCAGCATTTGCGCGGTGCTCAGACCGAGGGAGGCTGCAATCGAGCTGAGCAGCTCCGAACTTGCCTCCTTCTGGCCTCGCTCCACCTCGGAAAGATAGCCGAGGGAGACGCCAGCCTTCTCGCTGACCTCGCGCAAGGTCTTATGGTCACGGGTGCGCAAATCGCGCAACACATGGCCAATGGCCTCACGCAGGGAGACGTCCTTCATCTGCGAGGCGTCCTCATGCTTGCGAATCGTGGCATGCGGCTTGGCATGCTCGGCGTCTTCCTCCTGCCACATGCGGGACAGCGCGGACTGACGCTCATCTTTCGCCTTCTTCGCGGCGCGCGCACGCAACACCTGCTGCTGCGCGAACATCACAGCGCGACGCTGGGCCGGCGTCAAATCACGCATACGCGCCGCCTGCCCTGCACGGATCTGGGAATTCTGGACTGCCTTGGTTTCCGTCATCTGATTGGTCTGGGTCATCGTTTCCATCTGCGCAACCCCTTTCGGCTTCGTGTCGTTTTCGCTACATCATGAACAACCGGAAGTGTGGCGAAATTATTCCTGTAGCCCAACTGTGAGCTGCCTCACATTGTTCAATACGTGCCATACCGTCTGTTCGCGCACCTGTGCGCGATCGCCCCGCAAATGCAGTTCCACCGCGGATTCAGCGCGCTTCCCGCCCGTTAACACAGCCGGAAGAGAACAGCCGATATACACGAGTCCGGCGGGCTTGTCCCCGTCAGGCCCGGGACCGGCGACCCCGGTGGTGGACAGGCCGATCACACGGCCCACGTACTCCGGCTGATCATACAGGCGGGCGGTCGCGGCTGCCATCTGACGAGCGACCTCAGGATGCACCGCACCCTCACGTGCCAACAACGAGGCATCGACGCCGAGGATCTTTGCCTTCGCGCGGATGTCATACGTGACGGCAGACCCGAGAAACACCTCGGACGCACCCGGAATGCGGACGAACGCGTCCGCGAGCAGGCCGCCAGTCAATGATTCGGCGGCGGCGATCTTCACGCCGTGCCGCTTGCAATACTCCAGCACCTGCGCGGTGAGCCCGTCACGCTGCGCCAAACCATACCCTGTGACCGGCATTCAGCGCTCCGCGGCGTTTGAGACGCCCCGACGCGCCTTGACGACGCGGTACACATACAGCGCCCCCGAATACAGGCACAGGAACAGGGCCACGTAAATCAGGAAGTTCGTGATGAAGGTGTAGACGTTCAGCGCGGTGGCGTTCGTGATGAACGTGTATGCCGGGACCAGCAGCATGCCCAGGCCGATGCACTGGCACAGCGTCTTGTACTTTCCGGCCTTGTCCGCCGCGATCACCTTGCCGCCGGTGTCGATGACGAAGAAGCGCATCACGGTGATGCCGATCTCACGGATGAGGAACAGAATGGTCACCCACCAGAAGACCTCACCGAATGCGGAGGCGACAATCAGCGTCGAGCAGGTGAGCAGCTTGTCGGCGATCGGGTCCATAAGCTTGCCCAGCTCGGTGACCTGGTTGTACTTTCGGGCCATCCACCCGTCGAGCTTGTCGGTCGAAGCGGCGATGATGAACAGAATCGCGGCCGTCCACCGCAGGCCGTGGCTATGCGAACCCCACGGGCCGGCGGCGATATCGATGCCGAGAAAGACCAACACCAGCACGATTCGCGTGTAGGTGACGATGTTCGGAGGGCTGTTCCAGCCGTCCAGAAGCGATACCTTGTGTTCTTGTTCAGTCTGCATACCGTTCACCTTACCTCTACTGCACTACCGGACGATGACAACAAGCTGTGAATTCGCTGGCGGCTCGGCACATGGGGCCGGGTATCCGCGCCCGTGCCTGCAGTGCCTGTGCGATGTCGAAGACACTTCCATAGTGCCACCGGCATCGCACAAATCCAACCACCGTGTCTTGAAACGCCTGGAAATCAAGCCTGGGCGTCCGCCTCACCATCGGAGGCTCCGCCCGGGGCGATCGAATCGGTTTTGCCTTCGATGAACGCGAGCACCTGCGGCAGATCCTGCGGCTGAACCAGCACCTCCCTGGCCTTGGACCCCTCGGACGGACCGACAACTCCGCGCGATTCGAGCAGATCCATCAGACGTCCGGCCTTGGCAAAGCCGACGCGCAGCTTGCGCTGGAGCATGGATGTCGAACCGAATTGGGTGGTGACCACCAGCTGGGCGGCTTGCAGGAGCACGTCCATATCGTCGCCGATGTCTTCGGTCGGATCGACCGTATGCTTGTCCGCTTCCTTGGCCATCTGTTCGATGTCCTCGCGATAATGCGGTTTGCGCTGGGTGCGCACGAATTCGACCGCCTTGCGGATTTCGGATTCCCCGACCCAGGAGCCTTGCACGCGGATCGGCCTCGCCTGCCCCATCGGCAGGAACAGCGCGTCGCCCTGCCCGATCAGGGTCTCAGCGCCTGTCGTATCGAGAATCACGCGCGAATCCGTCGCCGACGAGGTTGCGAAGGCCAGACGCGACGGGATATTCGCCTTGATCAGACCGGTGACCACATCGACCGACGGGCGCTGGGTGGCGAGCACAAGATGCACACCGGCGGCTCGAGCCAGCTGGGTGATGCGCTGAATCGAGCTTTCGACATCGTTCTTCGCAACCATCATGAGGTCGGCCATCTCGTCGACAACCACCAGCAGGTACGGGTACGGGGCAACCTTGCGTTTCGAGCCGGCCGGGGCATGCACTTTGCCTTCCATAACGGCCTTGTTGAAGTCCTTCATGTTACGGAAGCCGAAGAACTGGAGGTCGTCGTAGCGGGCGTCCATCTCCTTGACCACCCATTCAAGCGCCTGGGCGGCATGCTTCGGATCGGTGATGATCGGCGTGAGCAGATGCGGAATACCGGCGTACGCGGACAATTCGACGCGCTTGGGGTCAACGAGAATCAAGCGCACCTGCTCCGGCGTGGCGCGCATGATGATTGACATGAGCATCGAGTTGATGAAGCTGGACTTACCTGAACCGGTCGCGCCGGCGACCAACAGATGCGGCATTTTCGTCAGGTCGGCGGTGACGAAATGGCCTTCGACGTCCTTGCCGACACCGGCGAGCATCGGATTGGGGTCGTTGCGTGCCTTGTCCGAACGAAGTACGTCACCCAAATGCACGATTTCGCGATCGATATTCGGAATCTCGATGCCGATTGCCGATTTACCAGGAATCGGCGAGAGAATACGCACGTCGGAACTGGCCACCGCATAGGCGATATTGCGTTGGAGATTGGTGACTTTCTCGACCTTGACACCCGGCCCGAGCTCGACCTCGTATTGGGTGACGGACGGCCCGCGCAGGAAGCCGACGACTTTCGCGTCGACTTTGAATTGCTGGAACGTGTCGGTCAGTGCACGGATAACATTGTCGTTCGCCGGGGTGCGCATCGCATGAGGCTTGCCTTTGACAAGCATGCCGAGGTCAGGGAGCTGATATGGCCGGCTCTCGTCGGGCTCCGCGGGCATCTGGCCGCCCGTCTGCCCGGCACCCGCGTCAGCCTGCCCTTCGGATGTCCCGTATGCCCCGGTGCCTTCCGGATCGGCGGCACCAGCGGTTTGTGTGCCGGCGCCTTGCACATCGCTCTGTGCGATAGCGGCCCACGGGTCGTTCCCTGCAGACACGCGCGCGGTGGGCACGATGGCCGGAGCTGCCGGCATCTGGGCATGGTCGTCGGCGGCTTGTGAGGTGCCGGTGCCGTCCGTGGCCATTGGGGAGACGCCCGAAGACACCGTGCGCGGGGTGCCCAAACGTGTTTCAGCCGCTTCGCCATGTTGTTTTGCCGCATGGGAGAACGCCTCGTCACCAGCGTATTCGTCAAGGCGATCGTCGTTGTCCTGCTTGGGTTTGCGACGGAACAGCCTGGCGAAGAATCCCGGCTTGCGCTCCGGCTGCGTCTCAGCGTCATCATCGGAACCGTCATGGGCGGGCACGCCTTCGGCCATCTGCATGACGCCATCGCCGACCCGCACTTCGTTCGGGAACTGCTCGTCATCGTCTTCATCCTGGTCGTCGTCACGATCCGCACCGCCGCCGAGACGATCAGCCAACGCGTGGAAGCGGTCGGGAAGATCCTGGACGTGGGTGCGCGTAATCAGCAGCAGCGAGAACAGGGCGACGATGACGAACACGATGACCGCGAACACCTTCGACAGCCCCCAGGCGAGCGGCGACCCCAGCAGGAAGCCGAACACGCCACCCGCATTCTCAAGGACCGACAAATCGAAACCGTGAGTGTCGGACGCCACGACGACATCGATGATCGAGCAGATCGACCACAGCAGCAACACCCAGCCCGTCACTACACGCGGATTGTCGGAATCCTTGCCGGCATTGCGCATCAAACGGAACGCCACAATCGCGAGGAACACCGGAAGCACAACGCTCATCACACCGAACGTGCCGGCTGCGAGCGTATGCAGGAAACGCCCCAAGGCCCCGTTGACCCGGAACCATTCGGAAGCGCAGAACAGCACCGAAAGAATCACCATCACAAAGCATAGGCCGTCACGCCGGTACATCGGGTCATACTCGCCGACGCCGGTGAGCGCCCTGACCGCAGCGCCGAAACCGCGCGGAATTGCGAGCAGCAGCTTCTTCCACAGCGGCTCCTCGCCGACGAGACGCTCGTCATCAGACAATACGCGCGTGCGTGCCGTGTCTTCCGTACCGGTACGTTTCGATGACCCGCTCGACCTGCGGCGGGTTGATGTCTTGTGCTCCTGTGAAGAGGATGAGGATGTGGTTCGTGCCATAGCGACTCTGATTCTAGCGTCCGGCGGTCACATCGTCGAAATGGGGCAGCTTCAGCCCCCTACGCCTGGATGTCACCGAGATGGTGCTGAACGTATTCGTCGGCATGCGCGTCAATCGCGTCATACTCCCCCGCGTCCGCGTGATCGATAATCGCCATCGCGTTATCCAGCAGCTGCGGATTCAACGCCTCAAGCCAATGGATGCGCGGGTCGCGGCCGAACCACCCCATCTGTTTGCGGGCAAGCCTGCGGGTTTTCTGCGCGATGTCGAAGAACGCGTCATCCTCATCCCAGATACCGTCCAGATAGTCGATGATCTGCTGGTAGCCCAGCGCACGCCCGGCGGTGAATCCCAGATGCGGACGCAACCGGCGCACTTCGTCCACGAATCCATGTTCGCGCATCGACTGGGTGCGTTGCATAATCCGGTCGTCAAGCTCGCGCCGCGGCAAATCAAGCCCGATCTGCACACTGGGGATCACGTAACGGTAGCGCGGCAGACTCGCCGAATACGGGTGTCCAGTCACTTCGATGATTTCGAGCGCGCGGATGGTACGCCGCGGGTTGTGCGGGTCCATACGCGCCGCGGCCTCGGGATCCTTGGCTTTGAGCTCTTCGAACAGCGCGGCGGCGCCTTCCTCGCGCTCCCGCTGTTCCAAACGCTTGCGCACCTCGGGATCGGTGCCGGGGAAAGAGATGTCGTCGATTGCCGCACGCGCATACAGGCCTGAACCACCGACCAGAATCGGCCTGATGCCTTGCGATTGCAGATCGTTGATGCACTCGCGGGCAAGCGTCTGGAACCGGGCGACGCTCATCGTGTCATCCGGGTCGATGATGTCAAGCAGATGGTGCGGGACCTCGGCTTGTTCCTCAGGGGTAGGTTTCGCCGTTCCGATATCCATGCCCCGGTACATCTGGTAGGCGTCTGCGTTCACGATTTCAGCGCGCTCGCCGCGTTCCGCAAGGGCTTTCGCGATGGCGATGCCCAATCCGGTCTTGCCTGATGCCGTAGGGCCGACAATCGAGACGACACGCGGGGCCGATGCTCCTGCGGACACAGTCGGCGACTGCCTGGAACGGTCCGACAACCCGGAATCCTTCTGTTCTCCCATCGGTTCATTCTCGCCGTCCGCCTGCAGCATATGCGCCTCCATGCTTGTCGTTTCTCTCCACCACTGTACTCAACCCACCCAGACGCCGTGGGACACCCGACACCAGTGTTCAGCCGCGACGGACCCTATAGGTCTGTCCTGCCTGCGGATCGGGGTCGGCGATCAGATTATGCTCGCCGGCGTGGGTGACTGTCGCTGTCACGAAATCACCGACCTGCGGCTGCGGGCACCCTTCAGGCACGCCGATATGCACCAACGCCCCGGTCCGCTCACGGCCGGTGACCCGATGTGTCTCGTCGTCCTTCTTGCCATGGGTTCCGGTGACCATGACCTCCACATCACGCCCTTCGAACTTGTCAAGCTCCTCCTGGGTGATCCGTTGCTGGAGGGCAAGCAGACGGTCGAAGCGCTCCTGGACAACCTGCTTGGGAATCTGTTCCATCGCTGCGGCCGGGGTGCCCGGACGCGGCGAATACTCGAAAGTGAAGGCAGTCGAGAACCGCGCCTGTTCGACCACATCGAGCGTACGCTGGAAATCCTCCTCGGTCTCCCCCGGGAATCCGACGATGATGTCGGTGGAGATGCGGGCGTCAGGCATCGCCTCCCGCACTTTGGATAGGATGGTCAGGAACCGTTCCGTACGGTATGAGCGGCGCATGGCGCGCAGCACACGGTCGGAGCCCGATTGCAACGGCATGTGCAGCTGGTGCATGACGTTCGGCGTCTGGGCCATCGCGTCGATGACATCGTCGGTGAACGCGGCGGGGTGCGGCGAGGTGAACCGGACGCGCTCCAGCCCCTCGACCTGCCCGCAGGCACGCAACAGCTTGGAGAACGCATACCGGTCCCCCATCCCATAGCCGTACGAGTTGACGTTCTGTCCCAGCAGCGTCACCTCTTTGGCGCCGTTGGCCACGCACTCGCGCACTTCGGCGAGCACATCGCCGGGGCGCCGGTCATGTTCGCGGCCGCGGGTGGTTGGCACGATGCAGAAGGTGCATGTGTTGTTGCACCCAACCGAAATCGACACCCATGAGGAGATGCGCGAAGAACGGGCCGCCGGCAACTGGCTCGGGAAATAAGTCAAGTCGTTGGCGACATCGATCTGCGGCTCGCCGGTCGCGCGCGCTTGGTCAAGCAGACGCGGCAGCGAGGCGATGCTTTTCGTACCGAACACCGCATCGACCCACGGGGTCCGTTTGGCGATGCGCTCGCGGTCCAGCTGGGCCATGCACCCGCCGATCGCGATCTGCACGCGCGGATTCGCATGCTTGTAGCGCGCCCAACGTCCGATGGTGCCATACATGCGTTCGGCGGCGTTCTCCCGCACCGCGCAGGTGTTCATGACCACAAGATCGAAATCATGCTGCGCGATTTGGCGTTCGCTCGCCGGGACGTAACCGTCCTGTTCCAGCACGCCTGCGATGCGCTCGGAATCGTGCACATTCATCTGACAGCCGAGCGTATGAATATAGAACACACCCTTGCCGCGGCCGTCCGGCCGAACATTGCCCGACTGCCCGGCAGCCGGTCTCGAGGCGCGCTCCGCCTCGGTCATCATCGCTTCATCCATAACCGCCGATTGTATCGTCCGGTCGGCACACCGCCAGCGTGCCCAAGCACCCGGCATGTCGTCGCGAATACAGACATCTCCGCACGTGTCACGCTATCATGGTCAATCGTGATACTTGACCGACATAACCGCATTAATATTGGAGAGATGAAAGCGCGGCTGGGCGATTTGAAACTCGGCGAGCAGTTTCCCGCGGAGGAAATCACCGAATTCATCGACCTCATGCAGGTCTATGAAGGCGCGATGTACGAAATCAGCACCAAGCTGGAGATTCTTGACAGCGAATTCCAAGTGCGATTCGCCCACAACCCGATTCATCACATGGAACGGCGATTGAAATCGGTGGATTCCATCCTCGGCAAACTGCAACGCAAATCGTTGCCGATAAACACCCGGTCGATCAAGGATAATTTGTTTGATGTCGCCGGCATCCGCGTGATTTGCAACTACCGCGATGACGTGTACTCGGTATCGAACTATCTGTCGGCGCAATCGGATATCCAGGTGCTGCGCGTCAAGGATTACATCAAGAATCCCAAGCAGAATGGCTACCGCAGTCTCCATGTGATCTACGCCGTGCCGGTGTTCCTGTCCTCCGGGGCGCATTACACGCCGGTCGAAGTGCAGTTCCGCACCATCGCGATGGACTATTGGGCGAGCCTCGAACACCAGTTGCGCTATAAATCCGACCTGCCCGACGCCAAGCTCGCCGAGCATTCGCAGACCTTGCTTGATTGCGCACGCAGTCTGCAGAACATCGAAGCGCAAATGCAGGGCATTCACCGCGACATCACCGGCGCCCCGCGCGTGGAGGAGGCCCCGCAGGCCTGACGTCTCGCGTCTTGCGCAGAATTCCGGACAACAACCTGGCACACCCTCTGCAGCAGGGTGCGCCAGGTTTTCTTTCCCGGCGCCGAATGCCATCGTGGGGCGCCGAAACCTTGGGGCTCAAGGCCTTGAGACCCCCAATACCCTAGAATCCCAGCGCAGGCCTGGTCAGTCCTTGCTCAAAGAAGCGGAATTCATGCTCCGACGAGACGAGCGCCGCATGCATCATATGCTCATATTCGTCAATCGATGCCTCGGCAGCAAGCCGGTCGCAGATTTGCACTTCGCGCAGCGTGCTCTCGGTGAATTCCGGGTCAGAGTACATGCGGATCCACTCGCCAAAGGGATGCGTGTCGACATCGATATGCTTGTTGCGAACCTGCTCGCGCATTTCCTTGCCCATGGCGGCGTACAGCCAAAAACACGGCATGACCACGGCGGCAAGCCGGGCATACGAGCCGGAATCGGCGACACGATGCTCGTGACCGATATAGGCCGCGGTCACCTCGGAGCGGGACGTTGGCGAGGGGTCGAATCCATGCTTGATATACCAGTTGTGGTGGAACATCACCTCGGAATCCACACCTCCGGAAGCCGCCTGTGCGAAGAACACCCGCTCATCCAGGCGGTCGGCGCGCGAGGAAGCGAGCGCCAGCAGCGACGTGTAATCGGTCAGATAGATGTCGTCTTGATGCAGGTAGAACGCGAAATCCTCCAATGACAGCGTGGCGTCCACCATACTGGTGATGAAGCGCATGCCGTGAATCCGTTCGCGGATAGGCCGCACGCGGTTCCAGTAGTCGGCGCTGAAGCGCAATCCGGTCGGTGCGTGCTGCCATGTGAAATCGACCGGCCCGTGCCCTTTGCCCACGTGCAGACGGTCGGCGGCGGCGATCGCTCCGTTCATCCATGTTTTCGCACGGCGTGCGGTCTGCTCCCATGTGTCGCATTGCGGACGCAGTGCGGCAAGCGTGCTGGACAGGGTGTCACCGGTGCCGTGGACGTTGTGGGTGCGCACCGCACGGCCTTCGATGCGCGTGGTGCGCACCTTGCCCTGTCCGTCGGACGGTTCGGCGAGGATATCGGTGCTTGACGCGCCGCCGGCGAGCGCAAGCGCACCGCCTTTGGCGTATACGGCGACGCCATAGCGCTTGCACACCGCGCCTGCCATGGATTCCAGCGTGTCGATATCTGCGGCTGGCTGGTCGGCGTCGGCGAGCGCGGCGAGTTCAGGCACATTCGGCGTGATGATGTCGGCCATGGGGATGATGTCGCGCAGGGCCTGTTCGGCTTGCGGGGTGAGCAGGGCGTCACCGGATTTCGCGTACATGACCGGGTCGAGGACGACGACCGGTTTGGTTCGGCCTTCGTCGCGGTAGCGCTGCTCCAATGCGGTCAGCCACCCTTTGACCGCTTCGACGAGTTCTGGGGTGCCGAGCATGCCGATTTTCATCGAGTCGATGACCGCGTCGTCGCTGACCGCATTGAGCTGTGCGACAAGGAAGTCCGGCTCCATGTTGACGATGCTGGTCACGCCCTGGGTGTTCTGTGCGAGGACGCTGGTCATGGCAGCATAGCCGAACACTCCTTGTGCGGTGAACGCTTTCATGTCCGCCATGGTGCCGGCACCGCCGATCGGGTCGGAACCTTCGATGGACAGGACCCTCAGCCGCGATGGCGCTTCGGCGGCGCGCTCCCCCGCGTCTTCCAATTGCGCGAGCGCCGCCATGGTGCCTGCGACATGCGGGGTTTCGTTCGATTGCTGGTATTGCGGCTCACTCATGCCGGACATCCCTTCGCTAGTGCTG
The DNA here is from genome assembly GCF_051876855.1 of Bifidobacterium sp. GTDB lineage: Bacteria > Actinomycetota > Actinomycetes > Actinomycetales > Bifidobacteriaceae > Bifidobacterium. The sequence continues at coordinate 7,656 of NZ_JBJEIH010000089.1, read as the reverse complement.
ACTAGATCAGGTTCAACGGGTGTGTTCTCAGCCTGTCGGCACCCCGTGTCACCGGCAATCCACCATAGCCGACCCCACGGTCAATGCCGCGGGCATACACGCGTGCTCGGTTCGGATATGCTGGAATCATGCGAGAGAATGAGAAACGACGTCGTATCATCGGCAGCGCGTTGTTGCTGCTGACATCCCTGATCTGGGGATTCGCCTTCGTCAGCCAGGTGCAAGGCATGCAATCGGTTTCCCCAATGTTCTTCAATGCGATCCGATTCACCTTGGGTGCCGTGTCGCTGGTGCCCGTGCTTGTCGTGATGTCAAGGATTCAGGCGGGGCGCGCGGCAACGCGGCAGTCTGTGAAGGCCAGCCGCGGCAATCTGGCGGTATGGTCCGCGGTATGCGGGCTGATTTTGTGGGCTGGCGCCACCTCGCAGCAATACGGGGTCCAATTGAGCATGTCCGCCGGGCATTCCGGATTCGTAACCGCCTTGTATATCGTGCTGGTTCCGGTGCTCGGTTTCCTGTTCCTGCATCGGCGAATCCACATGCTCACCGTGCTGGCGATCATCGTGTCGATAATCGGGTTCTATCTGCTGTGTGTCACCGACACCATCCGCAACATCGGTGCGGGCGATCTGGTGCTGCTGGCGAGCGCGGTGCTGTATGCCACGCATATTCTCGTCATTGACCGGGTGGGCGGCCGGCTTAATCCGATTGCATTGTCTCTTGGCCAGTATCTGGTGGTCTCGCTGCTCAGCTGGGTGTCGACATTGGTGTTGCACCAGGTGAATTGGCAGGGTGCGTTGGCCTGCGCCGGCGCGCTCGCGTACGCGGGCATCATGTCGGTGGGCGTCGCATACACGCTGCAGGTGGTCGGCCAACGGGTTGTCCCGCCATCGCAGGCCTCAATGATCATGTCGTTGGAATCGTTCTTCTCAGCCGTCGGCGGAGCGCTGATCTTGCATGAGACAATGTCGGGACGCGGATATGTGGGCTGTGCCATGATTTTCCTCGGCACGATTCTCGCCCAAATCGATCCGGAACGTCTGATCAGCCGGCTGTCTCCAGATGATTCCCAGCAAAAGACCATAGAATAATCGCAAGAAAGGAGCAATCATGACCTACGATCAGCAGCCCCAGAATCCTTCACCCCAAGTTCCCCAATACCAGGCCAACGGGCAGGCGCAGTCCCAGTACAGCCAGACCCCGTACAGTCAGCCGCAGTACAGCCAGACCCAGTACGTTCAGCAGCCCCAGTATGGCCAGCCGACCGCGCAGCCACAGGCCGTCTACTATCAGTCCCCTGCCGGCGCCGGCGCCAGCGCAGGATATGCGGCCCCGGCTTCGGCCATCCCCGCCCAAGTCGCGTCAGTCACCGAACGTGCGGAACGGACCTCAATAACCCGCGCCTATGCCGAAATGACGGCCGGCCTCGCAGTGACCGCCGTGGTGGCGGTACTCACGCAGACCTTCGGACTGCTCGATAGCTTCCTCGCGACCACCGGCAGCCTCGGGTGGATTGGCCTGATGCTCGTGCAGATCGTCATGGCCATCGCCATCGGTAATCGGGCGATGAATCTCAAGGCTGGCGCTGCACGCGTCCTGTTCTACCTGTATGCCGCGTTGATGGGCTTCACGTTGAGCTCGATTTTCATGGTCTACGACCTTGGCTCAATCGGAACGGTTCTTGCACTGTGCACCGGGTTCTTCTTCGTGCTGACCATGCTGTCGCTCACCATGCGTTCCAGCATGCTCAAGGCGGGTCCGATCCTGCTGGCGGCGCTGATTGCACTGATTGTCGGCGAGATCATCATCATGCTGGTGGCGCCTGGTTCCACCGGGCTCATGGTGATTTCCGCGATCGGCGTGCTCATCTTCGCCGGGCTGACCATGTACGACGCGCAGAAAACCCGTGTCCTGTTCGCGCAGTACGCCGGACAGCCTGAAGCAATCAAGAGCTTGTCAATCGTCTGCGCGTTGAATCTGTATCTTGATTTCGTGAATATGTTCCTGTATCTGCTGCGTCTGTTCGGCAGTCGCGACTGAACGGATTGTCGTAACCTGCGGTGCATACGCCGCATGGAACATCCAATGATTACCGCATTCGGGCCCGGTCCCCTCATCAGGGGCCGGGCCCGAATCATATGTCACATGCGTATGGGTCAGCGCGTCGAGACGAAGGTCGGAAACACCTCGTCAATCACCGCCGATCCCTTCTCCTGAGCGGACTGTGCATAATCGAAACGCAACGTGAGAATCGATTGCTGGGTGACAATCTCCTTCACATACGTGATGGTGCCGTTCTCCGCATAACTGCACACCATGATGTCGCCGGACAGCAGATGGTAGGACACGCTGTGGCCGGAAGCACATGCGGAGTATTCGCTCGAGACCGTGGCACCGGTTGTATTCGATGCGCCGGAAACCTTGATTGTCATGCCGATCGAATCGTCGGTGAAGGTTCGTGCCGCGCCGTTATCGGTTTCCTCATGCCAGACGTAGCCGTCGGGGATGGACACCCGGTACCCCATCGCATCATTCGTGTACACGCCCGCCGGAGACGGTGTGGCGGCTGCAGCGGGCGATGAGGAAGAAGCCGATGCCGATGCGTTGGCCGACGGGGATGCGGACGCTGAGGTGCTGGCTGTGGCGTTCGCCGACGGTTGGGTCGCCGATGTGCCATGATGGCGTGTCGCCGCGAATGCGATGCCCGCGCACACCAGCAGCGCGACAACGACCACGATAATGATCGTGGTGCGCGCCGGAGTCGCGGCCTTGCCCGTTGCAGGCGATTCCGCCGGACGTGCGGCCTTGACACGGCTGCTTGCCGCATTCCGGTCTGTCTGTGATGCTGCGCCGGCGGGCCGGTAGGCAGGCTGATTCGCGTCGGTGGGGATGGCGACGGTCGCTTCTTCGTCGCCGGTTGGCTCCTCGGTGACGGGAAGCTGCCCGGTGGTGTCAGCTTCGTCAGTCGACAGCGGTTCTTCCGCACGTGCCTCTCCCTCGCCGGATCGCTCGAATGCGAAGGGGAACTCGTTCGTGGACTCGTAAATCGCCGCGGTGCGTTCCGTCATTTCAGCCGGCGGGATATTGTACGGCAACGGGCCGGTTTCCGTACCGATGGCATTGCGGTCGATAACCTGGGTCGGTTCGTCGCTGTCGGATTCCTGTGCGTTGGATTCCTGCATGTCGGACGATGGGACATCAGACGACACAGCGAAGGACGGGGCGTCGGATGGGGTTTCAACCCGCTCATCCGATGGCCGGGCATCATCCGGTTGCGCGGGTTGCGCTGCCGATGGCTGTTCGATCGGCGTGCGTTGCACCGACTCGGGTGAAGAGGATTCCACATCGTCTGGCGTATGGCCGCTGTCCGGGGAAATATTCCGATCCTGCACGGTTTGTGCGGTTTGTGCGGTTTCCACGGCCTCAGTGGGTTGCGGGGATTGGGGTTGTTCGGAAGCCCCGGAAATCCTGGAATTTTCCGCCACTTCCGACTCTTCCGGTTGTTCAGGAATTTCCGGTTGTTCAGAAACTTCCGCAGTAACTGGGTTTCCAGCAATGTCCGGGGTCCGCCCGTTTTGCGGCTTTGTGCCCGCCTCACCCTGTGCAGCCGGCTCCTGTCCGCCTTCTGTATCGTCATCGTTCAAGTCCTGAACGATATCCGCGGTATCACCCGTGCCGGGCATGGCGTTGTCGCCGGCAGTATCAGCTTCCTCGGTATTATTGGTGCGCTTGGCATCGGATACATCGCCGGCCGTGTTGTCAGCCTCGTCTTGGGATTGTGCAACCGGCTGATGGTCGGATTGCTGTTGCGACGGCGTTGTGGATTGTCCTTCGGCATTGCCGGTGTTCAGACTCCAGATTCCTTCCGGCAGCGCCGGGATTCCCCACGTGTCCGACGCCCAATCGAGCGCGAAATGGTAGTCCTTCTTCGCGGTTTCGGTCTGTGCAGGCTCGGTGGCCGATGTACCGGTCTCCCCTGAGACGGTCTGTCCCTGCCCCGTACGGACGGACGATTGGTCGCTTTCGCGTGCGCCTTCCTCAGTGTTTCCCGAAGCGACGTCCGAATGCACTCCATCAACCGTTCCAGCGGCGCTCTGTGCAGCACCTGGACGCGTTTTGGCGCGTGGAATGACCGAATGGGCGGACGCGGCGAGCGCGGCGAGATCAGCTGACCCGTTGATGGCGGCCATCTGCGCCTGCTGGATGTATTCGCGCCGGGATATCGGGCGCGTGGGCTGTTCCTGGGCGTCGTACGACGACGCAGGTTGCATGCGGCGCGGAATCGCCTGCGTCGGTGTGTCGGATCCGCGAGGGTCCGGGCCTTCGAGCGTGCCACCACAATTCATGCAGATATCCCCGTCGTAAAAGACCTCAGAACCGCAATGCGGGCAATATCGTATGACGCTCATCTGCTCAATGTCCCTCCGCAACCATCATCATCAATTGTTTTCAACCCTAGCCCATGCCGTACCTTCGGATGTCACGGAATCTGAAGTCGGCACAGATTCGCCGCACACCGCCGTGGGTGACCGGGCGATAGCGGGATTCGGGGGCTCAGCCGCGCATACGGTATTGCTTCCAGATATCTGCCAAGCTGGTGCCGTCACTGCGTTTCCACACATTGAGACCTTGGCTGCCGCCGCCTACCGCGCGTGCCGCCGCGGTCGGCGTGGTGTACTCCGTGCCGTTTTCCAGACGCATTGTGCCCTGTGGGGTTATTTCCGCTTTCCACAGTTCGCCTTTGCGTGGTCGCTTCCATTCCAGCTGTTCGCCTGCGGTCAGCAGCCCGGCACGCAATACCGCGGCGATGGTCACACGGCGTGAAGTCCTCACTCGCGGCTCGTCAGACTCATCGACAATATGTTGATCGGGTCGTGTGGACGCCGGCTGGATTTCTTGATGGTCATACGGAATCCGCCAGTACTGGGCTATGAGCTCGACGGTCTCCTGTTGGCGACCGGCAAGCGTCTGCGGTGTGCAGGTGACGATGTCCTCCAGTTGGCGGGTCAACGGGAAACGTTTGGACGCGCTCATGGTGAGCATCCGGTCGCGGCGTTCGCGGAAGGATGTCACGTGTTCCAATTTCGTGTTGTTCGTCTGGCTCAGCGCCATATTGCCCAGCCGATCCGACCAGTACTCCAAGTCGGCTTGGGTCCAGCCGTCCTCCAACTGGTCTTTGCCCGTCGGCTCCGGCATGATTCGCACGGCTTGCAGGCTGCGCGGGCGGACGATGGCGAAACCGTTGCTCTGCTCGTTCGCACGGATGAGCAGCAGACGCGGCAATGATGGGTCGTTGGGCATTTCGCCGCGCAGGCGGATTAGCGCACGGCGGGCAGAAGACTGGTCGATGGTCAGGCCGGGCACAGCGGTCGGTGCCATGCCTTTGTCTAAATCGCGGACGGTTGTCGCGGCACGGCGACGACGGTCGAGTGATGTGGCCCGATTGAGGCAGTCCACTCCCCAGGCGCGTTCGGTCGCCCGCAGTATCTGCAGCAGACGGTCCACGTCGTGCAGTTCGGGCGCGGTCTCGTTGTCGGCACCGCCACGAGGCTTCGCATGTGCTGACGATGGGCGGAATACGACGGCATCGCTGTCGCCCAGATTGCGGATGGAATGGACCAATGCCCACATCGCGATCGGTTTCCAGTCATCATTCGGATAATCACGCAACGCGACAATCGCTGCAATGACATCTGCGGGCAGCAGCGTATCCGTCGGCCGTTCCAGCACACGCCATGCGCGCACATACGGCGACAGGATGTCATCGATGAAACCGGGGACCGACGTGTCGCCCTTGTCGTTGCGTTTCATGCATGGGTCAAGCACGTCTTGCAGGAACTGATCAATCAGACGCGAGCACTCCACTTTCCGGGAGACAATCAGATGGAGATCCCTGAAGAAACTCTCGCAGGATACCGGGTCGTCCCCGAGCGGATCCATAATGTCGTCCCAACGCGCGGCGTACAGGTCGCGCCGTGGCTCGTCAATCGCGGCGACGGCCTTGGCTTTGAACACGTCGGACACCGTCAGCGGCATGCCGCGCATGTTCATCACGTCGAATACGCGATGGGCGCCTTGCAAATCATCCGTGGAGACGATGACCAGCGTCACCATGTTAACCATGTAGGAGGCCAGCGTACGCCGCTCTTCGGGTTTCATACCGGCCAACGCGTCATAGACGGCTTGCGCGTTGTCGTGGATGTTGCGCTGCGCGTTCGTTTCCATATCCATATCGCGCAGGTCGAACAGGGATTCGAGATTGCCTTCCTGCACGTAGGAAGCGAAGAATGAGGCGTCCCGTTCGCGCAGTGTGAGTCTGGGGGCGGTGTCGATATGCCGTAGCCGGTCGCCCGGATCGATGATGAGATTCGTCAAATCACGCGAAAGAGCCGGGTCGTCTTCGAGTTCGCGCATGGCGGCGATGATGATGGTCAGGGACACCAGGCGCTGCTGGCCGTCGATTACCTCGTATGCGTTGCCCTCGTCGTGGACGAGGATGAGCGAACCGAGGAAGTACGGGGTGTTCGGGGTCTGGGATGCTGAACGGATATCGTCGAGCAGCTGTAGCACGTTGCCCGGGCGCCAGGAATACGCCCGTTGGAATGATGGGATGGACAGACGATAATCCGATGTGAATACTCTGCCCAGCGGCTCTTCCGACGCGCTGATTGCCATGGTGCCTCCCCCTGCCGCACTTGTGCGGCGTTGTCTCTTGTTGCGATTCTACGCCTTCCCTCAGGTGACGGAAAACCGGTGAAACCACGACGGGCCGCGGCCAGCCGCCATGAGGTGGCAAGGTCGCGGCCCGTCTGGAATCCGTGCGACTCAGGCCCGCTTGCCGGCCATGAGGTTGCGCAGCACGTATTGCAGGATGCCGCCGTTGCGGTAGTAATCCGCTTCACCGGGGGTGTCGATGCGTACGGTCGCGTCGAACTCGATCCTGGTGCCGTCGCCCTTGGTGGCGGTCACGTGGACGGTGTGCGGGATTTCACCGGTGTTGAGCTGGTCGATGCCTTCGATGTCGAAGGTTTCGGTGCCGTTCAAGCCCAGTGATTCCGCGGATTCGCCTTCAGGGAACTGCAGCGGAAGCACGCCCATGCCAATCAGGTTGGAGCGGTGGATACGCTCGAAGCTGCGGGTGATGACCGCACGTACACCGAGCATGACCGTACCCTTGGCTGCCCAGTCGCGGGACGAACCGGTGCCGTATTCCTTGCCTGCGAGCACGACGAGCGGCACGCCCGCCTTGCGGTAGTCAAGCGAGGCGTCGAAGATCGTGGACGGCTTGCCGGTCAGGAAATCATACGTGTATCCGCCAGGGGTGACCTCCTCGCCGACGGAGGCGAGCAGCTGGTTGCGCAGGCGGATGTTGCCGAAGGTACCGCGCACCATGACCTCATGATTGCCGCGGCGGGAACCGTAGGAGTTGAAGTTCTTCGGTTCGACGCCGTGCTCGACCAGGTATTTGCCTGCCGGGCTGGACGCCTTGAACGCACCTGCCGGGGAGATGTGGTCGGTGGTCACTGAGTCGCCGAGCAGCGCCAGCACGCGGGCGCCGTGGATATCCTCCACCGGGGCTGGCGTGGCGCCCATACCGTCGAAGAAGGTCTGCCGACGCACATAGGTGGAATCAGGATCCCAGGAGAACAGTTCGCC
>NZ_JBJEIH010000088.1:0-6575 GCF_051876855.1 Bifidobacterium sp. | reverse complement strand
ATATCGCTTGGGGCCTGGATATCGACGAGCCGCAGATTGTGCGGGTTGAGGGGGTGGATGGGGATGACGATCCCACCGCCGACAGCGGGACAACCATCGCAGACGAAACCGAAAACACCGGCACGACAGGCGATCTAACACACCACACCGATAAGACCACAATCGCATGGACAACGAGGTAACGATGAGCACAACGACCACATCAGAGACATCAACGACGGCGGCAACCTTCGTTCACGACGAAGCAAATCCCGCAAATCCAGCTGGTCCCGCCAATCCAACCAATCTCCCCGACCTCACCAGCCATACCGGGGAACTTCTTCTTGGCCACCCATCCCCCGACCTGGTCATTCCAAATGCCATCGCACGTCTCGCACCATCCGCGATCCGCGCTTTCGATGCGGAAGTCTCCCGGATTCCGGACATCATCAAGCTCACATTGGGCGAACCGGATTTCCCCACCCCGCAGTTCATCAAGCAGGCTGCCATGCGCGCATTGGAAGCCAACCGCACCCATTACGCGCCAAACGCAGGAACCGAAGGCTTGCGAACAGCCATCAGTGCGTACCTCTCAAGGCGCCGAGGTCTTGACATCCGGCCGGATCGCATCATTGTGACCACGGGGGCAAGCGAAGCCCTCAGCAGCACACTCGGCACGCTTCTGGAAGCGCCGGGGGCAGAACTCATCGAGTTCACGCCGGCATTCGGTCAGTATGCGTCACTCGCCCGCATCCACGGGGCGAAACTCACTTCGATCGACACCACCAGCAACGGGTTCCGACCTGATTCGGCTGCCCTTGACCGGGTACTCGGCCAGACTCGCGGACCTGCGGTCGTTATCCTCAATTCACCGTCGAATCCGACAGGCACAGTCGCGAGCGACGATGAACTACGCGATCTGGCGCGTGTTATCGACCGCCATAACGCCATCGCGGTCAGCGACGAGGTCTACGCGGAAATCAGTTTCGAACACCGGCCGGCCCCGTCCATCGCCAAATTCATTCCGGACCGCACCGTCGTCATCGACAGCGCTTCAAAAACCTACGCGATGACCGGCTGGCGCCTAGGCTGGCTCGCAGCACCGGAATGGCTCGCACCGGCGATACTCAAGCACCATCAGCTCGCGGTCTCCTGTGCCGCCACGTTCAGCATGGATGCCGCGCAGGAAGCCTACGAGCATGGGGACGACGCCATTGATGAGATGGTCGAGGAATACCGCCGTCGCCGGGACTTCCTTGCCGGGGCGCTCAACGCCGCCGGATATCAGACCGTAAACCCACAAGGTGCGTTCTACCTGTATGTGAGAGCGCCTGAACGGTATACCGACGGATTGGAATTTGCCCGCGACCTAGCCCAACAAGCCAAAGTCGCCGCAATTCCCGGCACGGCCTTCGCCGCCGGCCCCTCGCCATATGTGCGATTCAGCTATGCGGCAAGCCTGGACACCCTGCATCAGGCCGCTGACCGGATTCGCGCGTTCACCGATGGGCAGGATAGCAACCGTCAGGACCTTTGACCCCCGTCCGCGCGCACTCCATCACTCAGAAATGCCGCACGGCAACACGCCACATTACGTATCCATCAACCTCATACCGAAAGATCATCATGACATCCATCGCCTTCTACCACACCCTGCCCGAAGAACGACCGTTTGCCGAACAGTGGGCCGAGGAGCACCACGTTGACGTCACCTGCTTCCCCTTCGAACTGACCGACGAGACGTTGCATACCGTCAACGGCTTCGACGGAATCTCCTATAAACAACGCTTCCGCCCCAGCAACAACCCCAATTTCTATCGCAAGCTGCACGATGATTACGGTATACGCCAAATCGCGCTGCGCTCCGCCGGTATCGACTCCATCGACGTGAAAGCCGCCAACGAGCACGGCATCCGCATCACCAACGTTCCCTCCTACTCCCCCAGCGCGGTCGCCCAGCTCGCACTCACCCACATCCTGCAACTGCTCAGGCACGTGCCCCAATACCGCGAGCGCAACACGCACCAGGATTTCGCAGCCACCGGTCTCATGTCCAGGGAACTGAGCGAATTGACAGTCGGCATCATCGGTGTCGGTCGCATCGGTTCGACACTCGCGCGGATGCTCCACGCGCTCGGTGTAACCGTACTCGGCAACGATATCCGCGAACGAAGCGACCTTGAGGGCATCGTCACCTTCACCAGCAAAGACGATCTGCTGGCACGTGCCGACGTGGTCAGCATGCACACGTATCTGGACGAGACCACCTACCATCTCATGGACGCGCACAGGTTTGCGCAGATGAAGCCGACAGCGATCTTCATCAATGCCTCGCGCGGACCCATCGTGGATACGCAGGCGTTGATCGACGCCCTGCAACATCATGAAATCGCAGCAGCCGGGCTGGACGTAATCGAAGGCGAGGCGACACTGTTCGGCCATACGCTCGAACCGGGCGAGCCGACCGGCAATCCGGCGTATGACACGCTCGCCGCCATGCCGAACGTCGTCATCACCCCGCATATCGCGTTCTTCACCGACATCGCCGTCCGCAACATGGCCCAACAGTCACTCGACGACGCGCTCGTCATCATCCAAGGCGGCACCAGCGAACACGAAATCCACCTCGACTGATCTTCAACACAACCCGGCACATATACACGGGCAATATCCATATCCAGCAATGAGAAAGAGAGCATGATGACCGACATCGCACATTCCAAGAACGACACAACATGGCGGATCCGCCGCATGACACCTGAGGACTACGACGACGCCTACGCGCTGTGGAACCGCACACCCGGCATGCATTTGCACTCGCTCAACAACACCTACGGGGGCATCGTGCGTTTACTTGATGCCAATCCCAACACCTGTCTGGTCGCGGTTGACGGGAATGACTCCATCGTCGCGACCGCCCTCGGGGCTACTGACGGGCGTAAAGGGTACCTGTACCATATCGCCGTTGACGAGCAGTGGCGCGGCCAAGGCATCGGCAGCACGCTCGTCCACCGCATCGAGGACGCATTCCAAGCGATCGGTATCGTCAAAGTCGGTATTCTCGTCGTCGCCGACAATGAGGACGGCAAGCGATTCTGGAAACATCAGGGTTGGAAGACACGGCCGGACGTGGTGTATTTCGACCACGATCTGTGAGCGGACATTCCGCAAGTCATCAGCATCACAACCGCCAATCCGCGAACGCTTCAGGAAAGGGTGGCGATCACTGACAACAGCCAGGGATCGCCACCCTTTCCTTGTCTGCGATACAAGTCCATTATCCGTACCTGTGCGTGCCACATGATATGCCCGCGATAACCACCGTTGATATCCCCCAGTCGCCTACTGCCATACCATACTGCAACCGGCGATAACCGACACCGATAACAAACCCGCGATTGGCCCGCGATGAGCCAATAAACTCGCAACAACACATCATCAATAGCGCCGCGGCGATGCAACACTACAGCACTGCCACTGCCGTGATGCTCTCCACCAAGCCGCGAAGGAGGTACCCGTGGGCAACGCGATCATCGAAATCACCCAACTGAGCAAACGCTACGACACCCCCGAAGGCGCATACACCGCACTGCATGACGTCAACCTGAGCATCGAAGAAGGATCGATCTTCGGAATCATCGGATTGAGCGGAGCCGGAAAATCAACGCTCGTCAGATGCATCAACGGACTTGAACCCATCTCCGGCGGGGCGGTCAATGTCCTTGGGCAATCCGTCCCGGACCTGTCAGCCAAACAGCTGCGGCAACTGCGCAAATCCATCGGCATGGTCTTCCAACAGTACAATCTCATGCCATCACGCACCGTGGAAGGCAATGTGGCGCTTGCGCTGCGTCACCCGGGACTCAGCTCCGCGGAAAAGCGCAACAAAACACGCGAACTGCTCAGCCTGGTCGGACTTGAGCAGCACGCCGAATCCCACCCATCACAACTGTCCGGAGGACAGCAGCAGCGAGTTGCCATCGCCCGCGCGCTTGCCAACAACCCGCGTATCCTACTGCTCGACGAGGCGACCAGCGCACTCGACCCGGACACCACCAAAACGATTCTCAAACTTGTCAAACGGCTCAACCGTGAGCTGCATCTGACCATCATCGTCGTCACCCACCAGATGGACGTCGTCAAATCCATCTGCTCACATGTCGCCGTCATCGATCACGGAACCATCGTCGAGCAGGGTGAAGCATTCGACGTATTCGCCAATCCACAAGCCGAGCTCACCCGTCGATTCGTCGGCGACTACACCGGGCTCAACCATGTCATCGAAACCCTACGCGTGCAAGGCGCGACGGCAGGAATCGATCCGAACGGCCAGCTCATCCATATGAGCTACGCGAACAAGACTGTCGCCGAAGGCCTGGTCTCCGCGGTCACCGAACGGTTCCACGTCATCGTCAACATCCTGTTCGCCTCGCTCGACATCGTTGATGGCTACCCGCTTGGCAGCATCGTCGCCCAGTATTCCGGCGATCCGGAACATATCCGCCAAGCTCTGGACTACTTGCAAGGCAAAGGAATCCGCATCACCGCCGTCGAAACCGATAGCGAAGAAAACGCCGTCGAAAGTGCGGCCGCAGGCACAACCGCATCCACCACAAAGGAGCATATCGCATGACCATACTCGAGCATTTGTTCCCACACGTTTTCGAAAACCCGGACGTCTTCGTCCAGTCCATTCTCGAAACCCTGCAGATGTTCCTCATCGCGACCCCGGAATGGTTCATTCTCGGCATCATCTTCGGACTGACACTCGCTTTGACCAAGCCCGGCGGCATGTGGGAGAACCGGGCGGTTTTCCAGTTCCTCGACAAGCTGACGAATCTGTGCCGATCCATCCCGTTCGTCATCATGATTGCGCTGCTGTTCCCGCTGACCCGGCTAATCAGCGGCACGGCGATCGGCGTCAGAGGCGCGATTTTCCCGCTCATCGTCGGCATCACCCCATTCTTCTCCAGACAAGTCGAATCCGTGTTCAACGGTCTCAACCCCATGCTTATCGAGTCCGCGCAGGCGATGGGACTCGGGCCATGGTCGATCATCTGGAGCGTCTACCTGCGTGAGAGCATCTCCGCACTCGCCCGGGTCACCACCATCACCTGCATCAGCTTCAACTCCGAAATCGCCGTCATCGGCGCCATCGGGGCGGGAGGACTCGGCGACTACGCCAACCGGTACGGATTCGAGCGCAATCAGCTTGACATCACCGTCGCCGCCGTTATCACGCTGCTGGTCTTCATCACCATCATCCAGACCATCGGCACCATCATAGGGAGGAAGAATGAACACTGAACACCGTATCCGCCGCAAGGCGATCGCCGCGATTCTCGCTTTGGTCTCCGCAGCCGGCCTGGTCGTTTCCACAAGTGCTTGCGGATCGCCGTCCGCGGGCACTACGACCGTCAAAGTCGCGTTGACCACCGCCACCGACGAGCCGCTGTGGAAGCTGGTCAACCAGAATCTTGAGAAATCCGGGTCTAAGGTCCGTGTGAAGACCGTAGCTATGAAAAGCGCGGTGCTCGGCAATCAGGCCCTTTCCTCGGGCGACGTGGATTTGAGCGCCCAGCAGCATTACGCCTTCCTCAACGGCGAAATCAAAGAGAAGAAATACAAGTTCACCGTAATCGGCGAATCATATATCAGCCCGCTGAATATCTATTCGAATTCCATCAAGAAGATCTCACAGCTGAAGAAGGGCGACAAGGTGCTCATCCCCAATGACGTCACCAATGGCGGCAGGGCGCTCATAGTGCTGCAGGAAGCCGGTGTAATCAAGATCGACCCAAAGAAGAACGATCCGGCGAATGGTGTGTACCCCGCCGAGGAAGATATCACATCAAACCCGAAGAACATCCAGATCGTGCCTACCGACCGCAACCTGATCATGAGCTCGCTGGATGACGCGGCCGCGGGCATCGCGAACGCGAACGCCGTCGTAGATTACGGCAAGAGCATCAGCGACGCGATTTTCGCGGTGAACCCGGATCCGAAGAAAACGGTTAACAAGCCGTGGATTAACGTGATCGTCGCCCGGACCGCTGACAAGGACAACGCGAATTACAAGGCGATTATCAAGGCCTACCAGCAGGCGAACGTGCGGTCCTATATGAAGAAGGACTCCAAGGGAGCTGAAATCCCGGTGTGGTGAGCCACGATAAAGACTCTTGAAGCGCAAGGCGCGGGGGTGTCGCTGAGGTTGTACTCGGCGGTACCCCCGCGTTGTTGTTGTGATGACAGTGGCCATGCCTGTGACAGCTGTGGCTACGCGGCGGGCAGGATTCTGTGTTCTGCCGCCGGAACGGGGCGGATGGCATGAGGGGCACGATGTGAGGATTGGCTCACACAACGCACGGTTGAGTGGCTGAATCAGGCTACCCGAGCGGCCATGCCAGTCGTTGTGTGAGGATTGGCTCACACAACGACCGCCAAGGCAATGGATTTCGGTAATCCGGGCAAGCATATCGGCCATCGTGTGAGGATTCACTCACATATCGAAGAGCGAACCAGTCGGAACCAGTGATACCGGCTTCTCAAACAGTCGTTGTGCGAGGATTGGCTCACACAACGACGGACTGACCACT
>NZ_JBJEIH010000087.1:0-6674 GCF_051876855.1 Bifidobacterium sp. | reverse complement strand
GAGATGATTCGTGCGATGCGTTCGCAGGTCACCATACCGATCATCGCCAGCGGCAGGGCCGGCAAGGTAGAGGATTTCCCTCCAGCCATCGCGGCCGGAGCCGATGCGGTCCTCGCGGCGTCGGTCTTCCATTACGGGAAGATGACGATCGGCGAAGTCAAAGCCGAGCTGCGCAAGGCCGGCTACACGGTACGCTGACCCAACAGCATTCCGAGGACACGCTGAGACATCCGGATATGGCCGCAGCGCAATCATGCCAGTCCGTCGTTCCGACGTTTCTTTCTCGTTTTCTTCAGTACCCGCTTTCCGCGTCGGTGGACGGGCAACCTCACGCCGATGCTTGGCGACAATGACATCCCAACAACAAGCCAACAGACAGGGAGCGAAACCCATGGCATCGAATGGCAATGATCCACAGCCGCAATACGACAACAGCACCGTGCTCGACCCAAGGATCGCCGCAAGACTCAAACGTGACGACAAAGGACTTGTCGCCGCAGTCATCCAGCAATACGACACGCGCGAAGTGCTCATGGTCGGATACATGAACGACGAAGCCCTCCGACGCACGCTTACCACCGGGCGTGTGACCTTCTGGTCACGTTCACGGCAGGAATATTGGCGAAAAGGGGACACATCCGGGCATGTCCAGTATGTCAAGGCGCTGAATCTCGACTGCGACGGCGACGCCATCCTCGTCGAGGTCGATCAGGTCGGAGCGGCATGCCACACCGGCAAGAGGTCATGCTTCGAACAGGGCGGCCCGCTGCAGGTTGTCGTTGGATATCGCACGAAGGAGCAGGAACAGCAATGAGCACGTGCAGCGTAACCAACCTGAGATGGGGCGAAACCTGGCCGGACCGCCGCCAATTCCATGAGCTAGCCGACCAAGGATACCGTGTCATTCCTATCGTGCGCAGACTGCTCGCCGATTCACTGACACCCGTGGGATTCTACGAGCGGCTCGCCGGCGGAGCAAGTGGCACGTTTATCCTGGAATCCGCGGAATACGGCGGATCATGGAGCCGGTACAGCTTCATCGGCGTGCATTCCATGGCACAATTGCGTTCCGACCACGGTCAAGCCAGCTGGCTGGGCACCGTGCCCAAAGGCATCCCCACAAGCGGTGATGTCGCCGAAGTCGCGCATGCCACCCTGCGGACGCTCAAGGCGCCCAACGTTGAAGGGCTGCCGAACCTGACCAGTGGATTGGTCGGCACGGTCGGCTGGGATGCCATCAGGCATTGGGAACCCACACTCAGCGCGAACGCGCCCGATGAGACCGGCCAGCCGGAAACGGTGCTGGCACTGGCCACCGATATCGCCGTCGTCGACCATGTGAACGGGTCGGTGTGGCTGATTGCGAACGCCGTCAACATGGATGATTCGCCGGCCCGTGCCGACCTCGCCTACGATCGAGCCGTCGAGCGTCTGGACACTATGGAACGCAAGGCCGCAACCCCGGCCGAGGGCGAATCCCGGGTAAATGTCCTCGACCCGAGTGTCCCCAAGCCGAAACTTCGGTTCCGTACGCCCAAGGACCAGTACGAGCGCGCGGTCGAACGCGCCAAGCAGCATATCATCGACGGGGACGTGTTCCAGGTCGTCATCTCTCAGCGTCTCGACATTGATTCCCCAGCCGATCCGATCGATGTCTACCGGGTGTTGCGCACGCTCAATCCGAGTCCGTACATGTACTTCTTCTCGTTGACGGACGCACAGGGCCGTGATTTCAATGTCGTCGGTTCGAGCCCGGAAACCTTGATCAAGGTGGACGACGGCCATGCGATGACCTTCCCGATCGCCGGGTCACGTCCCCGCGGCGCCACCCCGGAAGAAGACGCCCGTCTGGAGCAGGAACTGCTCGCCGATCCGAAGGAACGAAGCGAGCACATCATGCTCGTCGACCTGTCCCGCAACGATCTGAGCCACGTATGCGTCCCCGACAGCGTGGAAGTCGTCTCCCTGATGGACATCAAACGGTTCAGCCACATCATGCACATCTGTTCGACGGTGACCGGCACGGTCAGCCCGGACAAGACCGTATTCGACGTCTTTACCTCGGCGTTCCCGGCGGGCACGCTTTCGGGGGCTCCCAAACCCAAGGCGATTGACATCATCGACCAGCTCGAACCCGCAGACCGCGGTATTTACGGTGGAACCGCCGGATACTTCGATTTCAGCGGCAACATGGATATGGCCATCACCATCCGCACCGCCTTCATCCGCGACCATCAGGCCTCGGTGCAAGCGGGCGCCGGCATCGTACTCGACTCCGTGCCAGCCAACGAATGGCAGGAGACACGCAACAAAGCCGAAGCGAGCGTTGAAGCGATCCAGATTGCCGCACAATTGCGTTCGCTGCAACCCGAGGATCCACGCCATGCACGAGGATGAGCGGCGATGTGTCCCCACGCACGCCGATTCGCCGGCATGTGGGAATCCCCATGAAATGACACATCCGAATCGTTAATCTTGGGAACAACTTCTGGAGGAACCATGTCAGTACTTGACGATCTTGTGGCAGGAGCCACGCAAGACATGCATGAGCGGGCGCAACGCACGCCGCTCGACGAGCTCAAACGGCTCGCGGAAGCAAGGACGCCGGCGCTCGACGCCACGCAATGGCTCAAACGCGCCGATGCCATCCCGGTCATTGCGGAAATCAAACGCGCCTCGCCGTCCAAAGGGCATTTGGCCGATATTCCCGATCCGGCTGCGCTGGCACGCGAATATGAGGCCGGGGGAGCCGGTGCCATCTCCGTGTTGACGGAAGGACGTCGATTCCTCGGGAGCCTTGACGATCTGGACCAAGTGCGCCAAGCCGTGCATATCCCCGTGTTGCGCAAGGATTTCATCACCGATAAATACCAAATCTGGGAGGCCAGGGCGCATGGGGCCGATCTGGTGCTCCTCATCGTCGCGGCGCTTGACGATGACCGCCTCGCCCAGCTGCTTAAGCTCACCCATGATTTGGGCATGACCGCACTGGTCGAAACCCACACGCGTGAGGAAATTGAGCGTGCACGTCATGCGGGGGCGAAGGTCATCGGCATCAACGCCCGCAATCTCAAGAATCTTCAGGTGGATGTCAGCAAGTATCAGGAACTTGCCAGCGATTTGCCTGATGATGTCATCAAAGTCGCGGAATCCGGCGTGTTCGGCAGTGTCGAGCTCGAGGATTACGCGCGGTCCGGCGCCGATGCGGTGCTGGTCGGTGAAGGTGTCGCAACCGCCGACGACCATACCGCGGCGGTGCGCAGGCTGATACAGACAGGAGAACGCGTGAAAGCCTCAGAATCCACACCATTGTCACAACATCAGGGTCCGTACTTCGGCAAGTACGGCGGCCGATTCGTTCCGGAGGCGCTGATCGGGGCGTTGGACGAGCTCGAGCGCGTCTACAACGAAGCCAAGGCCGACCCGTCCTTCCAGGCCGAGCTCAAGCGGCTCAACGAGCAGTATGTCGGCCGTCCTTCGAAACTCACCGAGGCGCCGCGTTTCGCCGAACGGCTCAACAAGAAGACCGGGCTCAACGCCCGTGTCTTCCTCAAGCGTGAGGATCTCAACCACACCGGAGCCCACAAAATCAACAACGCGTTGGGTCAGGCATTGCTGGTCAAGCGCATGGGCAAGACTCGCGTCATTGCGGAGACCGGTGCCGGCCAGCACGGTGTCGCGACGGCGACGGTGTGCGCCCTGCTCGGCCTCAAGTGCTGCATCTACATGGGTCAAATCGATGCCCGCCGTCAAGCGTTGAACGTGGCGCGTATGCGGCTGCTCGGCGCCGAAGTCGTCGAAGTGACCCAGGGATCTCGTATTCTCAAGGACGCCATCAACGAGGCGCTCCGTGACTGGGTCACCAACGTGGAGACCACGCATTACCTGCTCGGCACGGTCTGCGGGCCGCACCCGTTCCCGACCATCGTGCGTGACTTCCAGAAGATCATCGGTGAGGAAGCAAAGGAACAGCTCAAGGACATCTACGGCATCGATCATCCGGATGCGATTTGCGCTTGCGTCGGCGGCGGTTCGAACGCCATCGGCATCATGAACGCCTTCCTCGATGACCCCCGTGTCAACCTGTACGGGTTCGAAGCCGGCGGCCACGGCATCGATTCGGGCGAGCACGCAGTACGTCTGACCCCGGGAGCGGCGGAGCTGGGCCTGTTCCAAGGCGCCGAATCCTATCTGCTGGAGGATGCCGAAGGACAGACGAAAAACACGTATTCGATTTCCGCCGGCCTTGATTACGCCTCCGTCGGCCCCGAGCACGCGTGGCTCAAGGACATCGGCCGCGTGCAGTACTCGTATGCCACCGATGATGAAGCGATGAGCGCGTTCAAGGACCTGTGCGAGACCGAAGGCATCATCCCCGCCATCGAAAGCTCCCACGCCGTCGCAGGCGCCTATAAGGCGGCCGCCGACCTCAAGGCGAAGGGGTACACCGATCCGGTGATTGTGGTCAACATCTCGGGACGCGGAGACAAGGACGTGGCCACCGCCGGAAAATGGTTTGGCTATCTGACCGATGAACAAAGCAAGGCGCTGGAAGCCAACGGCACACACGGCACGAGCGTAGATGGAGAGTGAACGATGACTAACCCCGCAACAACCCCTTCAGGACAGCCTCTCGGTATCAGCCATAAACCGAGCAAGACCCGCGCGATGTTCGATGACTTCAAGCAGCGCGACGAGCCCGCGTTCATCGGGTACCTGCCGTATGGTTTCCCGGATCCCGAATACTCGCTCAAGGCCTTCGACACGATGGTCCGCCATGGCGTCAACGCCGTGGAAATCGGCCTGCCGTATTCCGACCCGGTCATGGATGGCCCGGTCATCCAAGCGGCGTCGAAAATCGCAATCGACAACGGCGAGCGCATCGCCGACGTGTTCAAAGCGGTTGAAACCGTGGCGAACGCCGGCGGTGTGCCGCTGGTTATGAGCTATTGGAATCTCATCTTCCATTACGGTGTGGAACGTTTCGCGACCGATTTCGAGAATGCCGGCGGCGCCGGTATCATCACGCCTGATCTGATTCCCGACGAAGCCGGTGAATGGATTGAGGCGTCTGACCGCCACGGTCTCGATCGCATCTTCTTGGTGTCTCCGGACACTTCTGATGAGCGTCTGCGCATCGTCGCAGCGAACGCACGCGGTTTCGTGTATGCCGCATCCCGTATGGGCGTCACCGGCGAGCGCGCGACCCTTTCCTCCTCCCCGGAGCATCTCGTCGCCCGGACCAGGGATGCCGGTGCGCAGAATGTATGCGTCGGCATCGGCGTGTCCACCCCCGAGCAGGGCGCACAGGTCGGATCGTATGCGGATGGCGTGATTGTCGGTTCCGCGTTGGTGCACACCTTGCTCGATGATTCCAAACGCACCCCGAAGCCGCTCGACGAAGGCCTGTCCGCATTGGCCGCCAAGACCGAGGAGCTCGCTGAGGGCATCCACAACGCTCGGCATTGACACCATGCGCTGAGACGCTCGGCCAGTCGGCCCGCCCTCACGACCCCCGCGCCAATGAGAGGACCCCGCCAAGGTGACGCTTGGCGGGGTCCTGTCGTATTCGTTCTGCATCCTCGCGTGGTCACAGCCGACCTAGGCCGCTGTACTGCTGTATTACATTACTGCAATACAGCAGTACAGCGGGTACAAAGATGGCTCCGAAGTAACCGCCCGCCCAAGACGCGCGCCAATCCGCTGCATCGGCGTATTATCGCCATCGTCTACTACCATCAAGGAATCATGACACTGGCTTATATCCCGTCCCCGTCGATTTCGCAGTTCACCATCGGCCCGGTGACCATCCATTTCTACGCGCTGTGCATCCTAGCCGGCATCATCTGCGCGGTTTGGATTACCACGAACCGGTGGCGGCACGCAGGCGGTACCTTCGACCAGATTCTTGACATCACGTTGTGCGCCGTTCCGGCAGGCATCATCGGCGCGCGGGTGTACCACATCATCACCACACCGGAACGCTTCTTCGGGCCCAACGGCGATTGGGTCGAGATGTTCCGCATCTGGAACGGCGGACTGGGCATCTGGGGCGGCGTCGTCTTCGGTGCCTTGGCCGCATGGGCATGGTGCCGGCACAAGCATTACCCGATGGCCTTGCTCGCCGACTGCGTGGCACCTGGGCTCTTGGTTGCCCAAGCGATCGGGCGTCTGGGCAACTGGTTCAACCAGGAACTGTACGGAGCGCCCACCACGCTGCCCTGGGGCTTGAAACTCAACACTGCAGGAACCGCAATCGGCAGCATGGAGCAATGCTACGACGGCTCGACCTGCCCGACAGGCACCCTGTTCCACCCGACCTTCCTGTACGAGATGATTTGGAATCTTATCGGCGCCGCACTGCTCGTGTGGATCGGGCACAAGGCGTACCGCACCCTCAAATGCGGATCCTTGTTCGCGCTGTATGTCATGTGGTACACCGCCGGACGCACATGGATCGAATGCCTGCGCATCGATTTCGCCCACGAGTTCCTCGGCGTGAGAATCAACGTATGGGTGTCGATGGTGGTGTTCGTCCTCGGCGCCATCGCCTTCGTCATCCTGCAACGGCGTGGAAAAGACAGTTCGTTGCTTGCGGAACGACTGCGCACCCAGACCGAACTGGAAGCAAGCGCAATCGAGGCATGACCTGCCCGGCGGCGGCCGTGTCCATC
>NZ_JBJEIH010000086.1:0-6785 GCF_051876855.1 Bifidobacterium sp. | reverse complement strand
GTGGCCGGTGTGCTGCGCCTTGTCTTCGTATGTTTTGTGGATTGTTGGTATTCTGCGGTTTTGTGATGTTGCTGTGGTTGGTGGCCCGGTGTCGGTGCGAACTGGATCGATCTTCGGCTCCCAATCTCAGATTTGGTCCGCAGGTTCGGGCCGCTGCGAGGCAGGTGTGCCGGTGGCTGGTCTTGAGGTGCTGGTGGGTTCCTTGGTATTCTGCGGTTTTGTGGTGGTGCCGTGATTGGCGGGCATGTTGCGGTCGGGGCTGTTGTGGACTGGATTGGATTTCGAGTATCGTTTTCTGATTCGGTCCGTGGTCCGGTCGACTTGGACACATGGTCCGGCGTCATCCACCCGTGCATGGTACAGTCAAATCATTGGAATTTCGCGATTCTGTGGTGTTGCCATGGAAAATCCTTGATGCTAGATCCTATGAGATGCAGAGACTGATTCCGATTCCGCCTGTCGTTTTCGGATTCAGTGCCGGAGTGCCCGGTCGTCCGCCGAAATCCCACTCCCCGGATCGATCCTCGAGCAACCCCGCCACTCAACCCGTCCAGATTGAACGACGAAAATGTCCAGAAAAAGTGATGACACCGAACAACTCAAATGAACAAAACGCACTGAGGAACGGTTGCTCCCGCCGCTCTCGACCACTCAATCCGGTCGCACTGGCGCCGCGCTCAGCGTAACCGGCGCGACCGGCATGACCAGCGCCTCAGCCTAACCAGCGTAACCAGTTTGCGGGAGCATGACTCTCTCGGCGCGTGCCTGCCTTGACTGCGGCCGATAACTGAACTTCGCCCTTTTCACGAGTCTCCTGCTGAGGAGGAAGTGGGGATTGTGGTGAGTCCGCTGATAACTGCCGTTTCGCCCTTCTGCGCGCGTCTCGTATCGCACGTATCGCACGTATCGCTCGTATCGCTCGTATCGCACGTATCGCTCGAATCGCACTCGCCTACCGTGCACCGAGTCTACCGTGCACCGTGACTACCATGCACCGCGCCGACCGCGTCTACCATGCCGACCGCGGACCGCCGCGACCCCACAGGCACGCAAAGAAATCAGCGGGTCTTCATGATTTTCGGTTGGCGCCCCTGAGCCTTGTCCACGGCGTTCGTCTGCCCGCACACGGCGAGCCAGTTCGCCAGCAGTCGGTAACCGTCCTGCGTCATGACCGACTCGGGATGGAACTGCACGGCATACATCGGCAGTTCGCTGTGCTTGATGCCCTGAATCGTGTGATCGTCGAGCGCACGTGCGGTGACAACCAGCTCGTCCGGCAGTGAATCCGGCTCAATGGCGAGCGAGTGGTAGCGGGTCGCGGTCATCGGGTTCGCGACACCGGCGAAAATCTCATCGTCAATATGCTCGACTTGGCTCGTTTTGCCGTGCATGATAGTCGGCGCATGGTCAACGGTGGCCCCGAAAGTCTCGGCAAGTGCCTGCAATCCCAGGCAGACCCCGAACATCGGCTTCTTGTTGGCCGCGCACAGTCGAATCATGCCTTCGCTCGCCCCGGATTCCGACGGGGTCCCCGGTCCAGGTGAGATGAGCACGCCATCGTACCCGTCGATGACACCAGGTGTCGACGGGTCGATGGCGTCATTGCGCACGACATCCACGGTGGCGCCCAAGGTGCGCAGATACCCCACAATCGTGTAGACGAAGGAATCGTAGTTGTCGATGACCAGGATATGCGCTGAATCCGTCATTGCCTCTCCTTTACCGTTCTGTGTTGCAAGCCATATTACACAGCGACATAGTTCGACATCTGCTGGAGTATCGGGATTGTGGACGCAGCCCACGGATACACCCATTGGAGCAGCGCGGCGGCCGCGGCGACGGCGAGCAATGCCGTGAGCAAGATCCGGATCGGCAGCACGCCCGGCTGAAGCCGCACAATCATGCCGTAGATGCTTGCATCTGGGCGCTGCCGACGTCCCTCGTGGATGGCTTTGAGCACCGGCCAGCGCCACACGATGGCGGCCGCGATGAACAGCACGGCGTAGATGATGAGCGCCCACTGTACAACCGGCGTGAGGGAATCGAGCTTCGAAACCGCTGATGATGTCGGCGCGCTGGAGAAGCTGACTGCCCCTGAAGCGTCTGAAGCGAGTTCTGCGGGGACACCGTCGGAGACTTTCGCCCAGTACGCGAATTCGGCGTAGGCGATCCAGCGGTGCGTCGGCGTGGAATACCGCGGGGTACATGTCGTCATGGTGAGCATGCGCTTGATGGGCGCGCTGCCCGGGTCGTCCGGATTGGCGGCGACCACTTGCGTTTCGGTCGGCAGCACGACAAGATGCCTGGTATACCGGTACACGTACCAGTAATCCTGGGTGCGGATGATGATGGCGTCGCCCGTCTGCAGCTTGTCGATGTCCGCCAGCGGCGATCCGTAGCCGGCGCGGTGGCCTGCGAACGCGAAATTGCCGATCGCGCCCGGCATCTGGCTGTTGTCGTAATGCCCCATGCCATGCTTGTTGAGCTGTTCGAGACTGGTCCCCTGCACGATGTTGCGCACCCATTGGTTGCCGAACCGCGGTATGTAGACTTCCGCGACGAGGTCGCCCTCATTCGCGCTGGCCGGTTGTACTGGGGGGTCGCCCGGCTGTTCTTTGGCGATTGCCGTGCCGGATCCGTGTTGCGCAGGTTGCGTCCACGTGCTGGTGGTCGATTCGCGGGTTTCGGCTTGGGTGTGTTCTGATTGCACGCCGGTCCACCAGAACAACCATACGATGTACAGCGCGCAAATAACCGCCGCGGTGATGAGGAGTTCCGCGATGATGCCGATGATTTGCCAGCCCACGCCGAGACGCTTGGTATACCCGGCATGAGCGGCGCGATTGGATTGCGGGGCAGATTCGGACTGTGCGGCATACCCGGGGCGTAGGATTTGCCCGGATTGTGCGGCGGCAGGCACTGACTGCGCGGTGTAATCGGCATTGGCTTGCGCCGGCGCGTTGTCGTGCTGACGCGGTGTCGTGGATTCGTATGACGGTGATGTCGGGTCGCTCATGATTGATTGTCCTGGTGTGTGATGGTGAAATCGGGTGTCATGCGGTCAGTCCCCTTGTATGCTGGCCGAAGATGGGTTTGACGCGGTCGTTCCGGCGGAACCGGAGGCATCGGTATTGCCGGAGCCGCTGTCGGAACTGTTGGAATCGCTGGAACTGCCGGACTCGGAATTCCCGGTGCCGGCTCCTTCAGAACCGTTGGAATCGTCGGAACCGCTGGAACCACTGAGATTCCCGCTCTCGGAATTCCCATTGCCGGTCGCCGTGGCGTATTTCAGCGGCTGCATCACAAGCGGCGATTCCGGGAATTTCAGCGTATCCTTCGTCTCGACATTCCAGCCGAGCCCGAAAGCGCTCACATACTCTTGATACACCTGCACGGCCTGGGAGTCCGCCAGCGCGTCGATCATGTCCTCGGTCGGCCCAATGGCGGAAATCGTGTACGGCGGCGAATACTGCTTGCCTTGCAACATCAGGACATTGCCGACGCAAATCACGGCGGAGTTGAACAGCACGCGCTGATCCTGAATCATCATCGCCTCTGCCCCGCCGGCCCAGAGCGCGTTGACCACCGCCTCGATATCCTGCTGATGAATCACATAATCGTTGATATTCGAAGTCGAACCTGAGCTGTTCACCATGGTTTTCCACAACGGCGAATCGTCAAGCGTGACGGTGACGCCCGGCCCCTGAACGGCAGGAAGAACGGTGCTTGAACCGGCGTCCTCGCTGTTGGAGGAGTCGCTGCTTCCCGTGCCGGCGAGTTTGTTCAACGTGTTGATCTGCGAGTTGAGCTTGCTGACTTCGCTGCGCAGTTTGTTGGCTTGTTCGACACGCTGTTCGACCATCTGCGCCGTATCGGAGGTGACAGTTGCGGTGCGGTTCACGCGGATGTTGGTGGCGAGCAGGAACCCAGTGAGGGCGACGATGACGAACACGGCAATGCCGCCCAGCATGGAGTGTTTGACCCCATGTTTTCCGGTGTGTCTGCTCATTTCGCCTCCGCCGTGTTCGCTGCTTTCGAGTGTAGCCGCTATGATGACTTTTTAGCCTATTCGAATGGAGACTATGCACATGGCTGACGAAGAGCTGCACGAAACCGACGAGCAGTCGGTCGACAACGTGTCGGACGCCACCGCGTCCAATGATGGAGCGAACGACGACGATTACGGCATCCCGATGGATGAAGTCGAAGCCGTGCTGAATGCCACCGCCGACAAATCATCGATGACTCCGCAGATGCAGCGCATGATGAAGCGTCAGGCTGAGAACACGAAGCGCGTTGAGGAAAGCATCAAGAGCACCAAGTCGAACCCGCGCTGGTTCGTGCCGCTGTTCTGCGCGCTGATGATTATCGGCCTGGTTTGGGCAGTGGTGTACTACCTGACCGGCAAGTATCCGATTCCCGCCATCGGCATGTGGAATCTCGCTGTCGGCGGCGCGCTGATCATGATCGGCTTCCTGATGACCATGGGGTGGCACTGACCGCTTATGGGTTCTCGGTGGCCGCCGCGTAGCGCGTAACGCACGGCGGCCACCGAGAGACATGCGTATTCGGCAAACGCCGCATCCCGCCTCCCGCGCCGGAGCGTAGGCAGGCGGCGTGGTGCAATGGGGGCAGTCGGGGAACAGCCGCCAACCCAGAGATTATCTACAACAGTTACAACAGATACGGCAGATTATCTACGCTTTCGCGCACACGAACGCCGTTTTCTTCCCTGACATGGTCGTCAGAAATACGAAGGTATCTCCCCCATCGGCGATGTGATAACGTTTGCGCACCTGCGCCACGCTCGCGGGATAATTCCGTACCGCGATATTCGCTTGCTTGATGCCGCGCAGCGTGTGTTTGACCGGTCCATACGCGTTGATGGCGAATGCTCGTCCCGGGAACGCGTCGACCTGCTTGTCCGACACGAACAAGTGGCTGTTGCTGTCGATTTGCGTGACACCGAAACGCTGCGCGAGCAGGTCAAAGCAGCCGGCTTTCATCAGCGATGCGTTCGGCTCGTAGAGGTATGCAGGCTGGTTCGGGGTCGTCGGCTGGGCGTTGTGTCGCAGCTGTTCGCGTTCCTGGGCCCTTGTGCCGGCTGTGTCTTGGGTGTGGAAGCTGAATACGGTGTCGTCGTCGACGCAGGTGACTAGCGGGGAGGAGCCGGTTCCGCCGTCGTGGTGTTTCGCGGCTTGTCTGTTGCTGTCGGCGCCCCTTTGGCTCCCATGTTCGCCGTGTTGCCCGTCTGTTTTGTTGTTTCTGTTGCTTTCGTTGTTTTCGCTGTTGTTTCCTGTGTTTCCTGTGTTTCCTGTGTCTCCGGCGCCGTGGCGGGTGATGACGAGCAGCAGCTCCTTGCACTCGTTGTGCACGGAGACGATGTGGATTTCTGATACCGCGGATGGTGTCGCCGCATCGTCGAGCGCGCGATTGCAGTCCTGAGCGGCTTGATGCCAATCCAGCATCGGGGAGAGTTTGATGATGATGGTGGGCGCGATACCGGCCAGTTTCGGCAGTATCGCAAGCATGTCGGGCGTGCAATCCGCGATTGCGTAGGTGCGGGAGCCGTGGGCGTCCCGGCGGGCGGGATCCGCCATGATGAGCGTGGCCGAGGGCAGTTTGTCCAGGATTGTGGCGGCGTCGGCGTTCACGATCTTGACGTTGCCGAGGCCGAGCGCGCGCATGTTGTGTTCTGCGAGCTCGCACAGGTGCTGTTGGCGTTCGATGTAGACGGCGCGGTCGAATACGCGGGACATGTATGAGAAGTCGACGCCGAATCCGCCGGTGATATCAATCAGCGTGGTGGGGTGCGGCGCCCCGGATGAGAGGCGTTGCGCGAGGTCTGCCTTGTATTGCGCGGTGGACTGGGATGAGCATTGTTCCATGGCCAGATGCGGGGGATAGATGATGTCCTCGCATGCCGCCCATTGTGGGAGTTTGGTGCGCGCGCGTTGCCAGCCTTCGATACAGTCGAGCGCGACGGCGAGGTCGGTTCCGTCCTCGGGATGCGCGTGAAGCGCGATGTCGCGCACCTGCTCTGTGCGATGGGCGGCGATGAAGCGTCGTGTCTGCTCGTTGATATCCATGCCGCCATCATACGTGGGTGACGCAGCGGATGGTTGTTGTGGTGGTGACGGTTGAGGCGGCGATGGTTGGCATTAGTCGGGGAGGGCGGGCGATTATCCACCAAATGTGGATAAGTGGACAACTCGGTGGATAATCTGTGGGCAACACCACATCTAGGGGTCTTGGCATTGGGGGACCACTAGAGAAATCTATCGAATGTCGATAGATTTTGAAATTGTGGATAACTATTTGTGCACATCGTCCACACCTGAAAATCCTTGGAAATGCACAATTTGTGGATATGTATGTGGATAACTTGCACAGTTTTCCACGACTTATACCCCACTTATACCCAAGTTATCCACCGCCTTGTCCACAGATGTGGAAAACTACACCGGTGTAATTCCGTTTTGTGACTATTGCGCACTGTTATGTCGCTGCGGCACAAGCCTGAGAATCAGCAATCGACGGATGTGGGATTCCCATATTGGCCCAACTGCCCATATACAGCACAGCTGTCGCACTGCGGCCTGATGTCGGTCGTATCACCCTGTGAATCGGCGGCAAACCGTCTGTCATGTGACACGGCTATCGCACCGTGGCTTGGTGCCGGTCGCTGAACGCTTCTGGTTGGTGGTATCCCCGTGGCGTGCGACCGCGAAATCGCACTGCGGCGAGATACGGCAGCTGCCAGCCGCTGCCAGCCGCTGCCAGCC
>NZ_JBJEIH010000085.1:23801-30973 GCF_051876855.1 Bifidobacterium sp. | reverse complement strand
CGCGCACGCTTGGGATGGTCCGCGAAAATCGAGAAGAAGATGTCGGTGTCAAGCCGCTTCATTTCGCTGTCAGATGTCAGATACACGATATTGTCGGCGAAATACGGGATGCGGAAGTCCCCGTGCAGCTTCTCGAGCGCAGGCAGGAAATCCTTGCGCTTCATATGGCGACGCTGCGAGCGTTCGATCTTCGTGCCGTCGTTCCACGTGACCATGATCATCAGAATCATCAAGGTCAGCAGCATCGTGAACCAGCCGCCGTGCATGAACTTCGCCATCGAGGCGATGAAGAACATGATCTGGATGGACAGGAACACGATCGAGAACACGATGGCCCCGACCTTGTGCCGGTTGTACCACATGTACACGGCGAGCAGCACGGTCGTCGTAATCATCGTGATGGTCAGCGCGAGGCCGTATGCGGCGGAAATATGCTCCGAATCGCGGAACAGGAACAGCACGGCGAGTGTGGAGACACACAGCACGCCGTTGACCACCGGGATATACAGCTGGCCGCGCGTACGGGCCGGGTAGCGCACCTGCAGATGCGGCATCCAGTTGAGGCCGGTGGCTTCGGCAACCATGGTGAACGCGCCGGTAATCAGCGCCTGGGAGGCGATAATGCCTGCGGTGACCGACAGCGCGACCGCAAGATAGCGCACGCCCGGGCTCATCATCTGGAAGAACGGATTGAGGCTGTCCACGTTCTCCAGCGCAGGATTGTGCTGGTTGCGCAGCATCCACGCGCCCTGCCCGAAATAGTTGAACACGAGCGCGATTTTGATGAACGGCCAAGTGAAGTAGATGTTGCCGCGACCCACGTGGCCCATATCCGAGTACAGCGCCTCGGCGCCCGTAGTCGACAGGAAGACCGTGCCCATCAGGGCGATGCCGGCGGCGTTATGCGGGCTGAACAGGAAACGGAGGCCGTACACCGGGTTGAGGGCGGCGAACACGCTCCAATCATTGCTCAGGTTGAACACGCCCACGACGGCGAGGAAGCCGAACCACACCATCACGATGCTGCCGAACACGCGGCCGATGCTTTCCGTGCCGCGCGACTGCACCGAAAACAGCAGCAGGATGATGATTGCGGTGATGATCATCGTCAGATTCGTGTTCTCCCGGAACAGCGGTTCGAACACGGGGATGGTCTTCAGACCTTCGACTGCCGAGGAAATCGAGACGGCCGGGGTGAGCACCGAATCCGCGAGGAACGCGGCGCCGCCGAGCATTGCGGGGATTGCCAGCCAGCCGCCATACTTGCGGATCAGCGAATACAGGGCGAAGATACCGCCTTCGCCTTTGTTGTCGATGCGCATGGCGATCAACACGTATTTGACGGTGGTGATCAGAGTGATTGACCAAAATACCAACGACAGCACACCGAGGATCGCTTCCCTGTCGGCGTGCTGAATGCCGCCTTGGCCGTTGAGGAAGGTCTGCATCGTGTACAGCGGCGAGGTGCCGATATCGCCGTACACCACGCCCAGCGCGACGACCGCCATCGCGAAGGTGACCTTGTTCGGGCCGGATTGCACGCGGGTCCACCAGCGGCCGATGGCCCCCTTGGTCGCCGTCTTGGCGAGCTTTTCTGCTTCCTTATGCTCTTCTTCTTGCTGCTTGGCGATTACCTCGCGCTCTTCTTTGGTCGTCGTCTTGCGAGAGACCTTGGGCGCGTTGGTGAAGGTATCGGCCTTCAGCAACGTCTCACGCATACGTTCGTCAGCCTGCTGCTCTTCTGATTGCTTAGACTGATTGGCGGTATGCGAAGATTCACGCTGCCGTGATTCCGCCATAACATTCCTCCATCGGCGGGGACCCTCCCCGCTCGTGAACACTCATGCCTGGCAAGCGAATCGTAGTACCATCACGATTCCTTTACAGACAGCCGCAAGTCTATACGACGGTCACGAGATATTGCAACAATTCGGGCGCAAAATGGGGGTATTTCACGGTTCTGTCTAGTTTTCACGACAATCGGAAGCATCGTCATCTGCAACCGCCGCGCATTCATGAAACGCAGGCAATCCGCCCGCTCAGATGCCGTACACCTCGCGCGTGGTGCGGCGGGTGGCACGCGCGACCTCAGCCACCGGCAGGTCGAAGACCTCGGCGAGCGCGGCCAGCGTGTACGGAATCATGTACGGCGCGTTGGTGCGTCCGCGGTAGGGCATCGGGCTCAGATACGGCGCGTCCGTCTCCACCATGATGTGGTCGAGGCCTACAAGCCGCGCCGATTCGCGGATTCCGTCGTTGCCCTTGTAGCTGACAGTTCCCGAAAAGCTCAGATACCAGCCGTGTTCGGCGGCGATGCGCCCCATCTCGGCGTCGCCGGAATAGCTGTGGAACACCGTGCGTTCGGGGCCGCCATCCGCAAGCAGCGTCTCGATGACCTCCCGGTGCGAGTCGCGGTCGTGAATCTGCATGGGCAGGCCCAACTCCTTGGCGAGCGCGATATGGTCGCGGAATGCTTGTCGTTGCAGCTCTTTGGCGCCTTCACCAGTGCGGAACAGGTCCATGCCGGTCTCGCCGATCGCGACCACCTCGTGCGGGTGGTCGAGGGCCAGCCGGTGCACCCGCGCGAGCGCATCCTCGAAACTGACGTCATGGTAGGGCTTGTAGCTCAGTGGCAGACCGTCCGGCCCGGGAACGCCGCGGTGACCGTGCAGCACGGCCTCATTGGGGTGGATGGCGAGCGCCGCATGCACAACACCCGGGTGGTCGAGGGCCATCTGGACAGCGGTGCCGAGATTCGGGTATTCGCAGCCGACATCGATGATCCCTTCGACGCCGACGGCCTGCGCTTGTGCAAGCAGTTCATCGACCGAATACACGGGCACCGGCGGCTGGTCGCGTTCGATGGCTTGCCGGTTCATTTCGCGGGAGAAGGGGACGACGCTCGCCACATGCGTGTGATTGTCGATGACGTGCGCGTCTGCGGGAAGCGGCTCGGGGGCGGGCGCCCAGCTGCGGTCGCGATGGTGATGCTTGGACATGGCTTCCAGTCTAATCGTGGGCGGTATTGGTGGACCAAGTATTGGCTGATTGGCTGCTTACTTGATTGGCTGCTTGACTGTCCAACTGCCCGATTGCTTGTCTGACTGCCTGATTGCTTTGGCTACCCGATCACCCAGTTGCCCGGCAGCCCAACTGCCCGACTGCCCAACTGCCCGGTTGCCTGACTGCTTGTCTGACTGCCCGAGATATTCGCCCGGTTGTCTGACTGCCCAGTTGTCTGACTGCCCGGTTGCGTATGTGATGGCATACGCAACCATGCGTAAGTCACGAGCGGACGGCGAGACCCCTTGGTATCCGTCGGCTCACGCATGTCCGGACATACGCGACAGCGCACAAGCGACATCTGCGGGCTGCCGGGCGCTTGCTTCTGACGCGGGACGCATGCCCTGACATACACGCGACACCCCACGCGACTGACAGCAAACGACCGACAGCAAATGACCGACAGCAAGCAACCGCCCGGAACCAGCCCGGAGTACGATGGAGGTTTTGGACATATACGCATGGCACGCGTACACATTCAACACCGACACACACGAGCAAGGAGCATCATGGCGAAGAACGACACCACCAATCCGGCAGATTCCAAGGCATTGCGGCCCGAACAGCTGCACGAATTCTCCCAGCGGTTCAACGCCGACCGGGCGAACGCAGTCGCAGCAAACGCAGCCACCAGCGTGGGCGTGCTGAAGGCCGCCACCGATTATCATGGCGTGCGCGCCTTGCCGCGCGATTTCTCGATCGAACTCAAGCAGGGGTCGATCACGAATCAGGAACATTCCGGCCGCTGCTGGATGTTCGCCTCGCTCAACACTCTGCGCTATGAGCTCATACATCGTTGGAAGCTTGAGGATTTCGAGTTCTCCGAATCCTACCTGTTCTTCTGGGATGCGATCGAGAAATCGAATACGTATCTGGAGAACGTGCTCGCAACCCTTGACGAGCCGACCGACAGCCGTGTGTTCGAAATCATCAACGATACCGTTGCCGATGACGGCGGCTGGTGGCAGATGTTCGTCGCACTGGTCAACAAGTATGGTCTGGTCCCGAAGTCCGCGTACCCGGAATCCGCGAATTCCCGCAATTCCGACGCGTTCAAACAGTATCTGAACACCAAGCTGCGCGAGTTCGCCGCCGACCTGCGCAACCGTCATGCGGCGGGCGAAAGTCTGGAAGCACTGCGCGCGACGAAGACCGAAGATATGGCGACTGTGTACCGCATCTGCTGCATCGCGCTGGGCGAGCCGCCGGAAAGGTTTGATTTCCTGGCCCGCACCAAGGGCGACGATGACGCTGACGGCAAGAAGGGCACCGACAAGGCACCTGCGGATGCGGCGAATGCCGGCAAGACGACTGATGCCAAGGACAGCAAGGACACCGAAGGCAAGGATAGCAAGGGCGAGGACGGTCGCGACGACCGCCCGCAAATCCGTGAATACGGCATCACGCCGCTTGAATTTGTGCGCAAGTATGTGCCGGTGGATGTCAATGACGCGGTCACGCTGTGCAACGCGCCAATGGCCCGCACCCCGTTCGGCAAGCGCTACCGGATCAAGTGGACCGCGAATGTGGCGGAAGCCGGGGATATGGAGTTCGTCAACGTGCCGCTCGACGTGTTCCGCAAGGCGGCCATCGACCAGCTCAGCGCGGGGCATCCGATCTGGTTCGCGTGCGATTGCATGCAGTTCTCGCTGCGCGACGCCGGGATTTTTGACCGCGGCACCGTGCGCGTGGACCAGCTGTTCGACACCGAGTTCACCTTTGATAAGGGTCAGGGCTTGGAATACTGGGATTCCGCAAGCAATCACGCGATGACGCTGACCGGCGTGAACCTGGATGCCGATGGCAAGCCGAATCGTTGGAAGGTTGAGAACAGCTGGGGCAAGGACGCCGGCAAGGACGGCTATTATGTCGCGTCGGCAGACTGGTTCGATCGGTTTGTCACCGAGCTGATTATCCGCAAGGAATATCTGGACGAGGCGACAAAGGCGATTCTCGAGACCGAGCCGGTGGACATCGAGCCGTGGCAGCCGCTGACCCGCCGCTGCGACTGAACTCAGCCGCTATCTTCCCGGACTGGTTACGCCGAGCGGGGGCTTGGCGTAACCGGTTTGTGCGTTTACCGCTTTGCGTATGCTCAGGCATGCGCAAAGCGCGGGATACTGCCCGGTGCAGCCGTTTTCCGTCGACATCTGTTCAGATTCGTATGCCATGGCATACAGGACACACACGCAGACCGGAACGATAATCCCGGCTCCCCCACACCCCGCCACCAGACACGCATGTTGGCCGATAACCCCGATAACCCGATAACTCCGATAACCACACTTACTGCGCGACAGAAAAGAAGAAACCCGGCGGTGAGAAGCCGCCGGGCGAGAGAGAAGAGAGAAGAAGGGGTTCAATTATGGGGCCGACCTATGGGCCTCGCCACCGGTCGAACCGTTGACATGTATTATGTAACCGCTCGATTCTTGGAATAACGATGCGCGTTTCTTAAAAAACTCTGGCAAATATGTAACGAAACTGTGTAGACACGGTCACTTTCCGGCATGTTGTCGCATTTACCAGCCAAAACGCTCTATTGCCCGGCGGCCACCTTTTTCTTATAGGCCGTGCCCCACTGCTCCATCGCGTCGAGGACCGGCTCCAAAGAGCGCCCCAGCGGCGTGAGCGAGTACTCCACACGCGGAGGCACTTCCGCGAAGACATGCCGCTCGACCAAGCCGTCGGCCTCCATCTCGCGCAGTTTCGACGTCAGCACTTTCTGTGAGATGCCGCCGATGGATTGTTTGAGCTCACCGAACCGCTTGGTGCCGGGCATCAGATCGCGCACCACAAGCACTTCCCACTTGTTGCCGATCAGCTTGAGCGTGGTTTCGACCGGGCAGGCCGGCAAATCCCGAGGCGACACGCCGATGGCGGTATGTTCAGACACGATGTTTTCTCCTGATTTCCCTTGGAACTATCAAATTGTTACCAAGCAGTGCCCAAGGCACTTTTCCCTGCTTGGTTTCTTTTAGTAACTATATACGCTATAGTCGACAGTGTCAAAAAGATACCGAGGTTCAAAAAGATACCAACATGGCCCGCAGCCCGGCCGCCAGACCGGCAACGCGCCACAAATCAAGCCTGAACCAGCAAACAGAAAGGAACACCAATGACCTCCATCGCAGTAGTCGCAGCAAACGGCAAGGCCGGCAAGCTCATCGTCAAGGAAGCCGTCGACCGCGGCTTCGACGTCACCGCCGTCGTGCGCGGCGCAAACAAGACGGTCGCACAGCACGCCATCGTCAAGGACCTGTTTGATCTGACCGCCGACGATCTCAAGGGCTTCGACGCGGTCGTGGACGCCTTCGGCGCCTGGACCCCCGATACCCTGCCGCAGCATTCCACCTCGCTCAAGCACCTGGCGGACATCCTCTCCGGAACGCAGACCCGTCTCATCGTTGTCGGCGGCGCAGGCTCGCTGTATGTGGATCCCGAGCACAAGACGCAGCTCTTGGACACGCCGGACTTCCCGGACGCGTTCAAGCCGCTCGCCACCGCAATGGGCAAAGCCCTCGCCGAGCTGCGCGAACGCAAGGACGTGCGCTGGACCTACGTCTCCCCGGCAGCCGACTTCCAAGACGACGGCGAGCGCACCGGCAAGTACATTCTCGCCGGCGAGGAGCTGAAGCTCAACGATCGCGGCGAATCCATCATCAGCTATGCCGATTATGCCATCGCCATCGTTGATGAGATCGCCGAGGGCAACCATATCGGCCAGCGCATCTCCGTGGTGCGCGCCTGAGCCTGAGCCGCGCCCTTACCGCTCTTCGCGATAATCGGCGTCAAGCCAATGCCCACTTCCCACGACCGGTACGATACCGTCATGAGAGGTGGGCTTGTCTGTCACGCGATGTTACGAGCGCGCCCCGGACACGAGACACACCAAAAACGGAAACCCCACCCCCAGAAAGGCATGACATGAACCAGCTTGCGCAACGCTTGACACCGCTGGTGAGCTACCTTGCCGACGAACGCGCCCACACCGGCGGCTGGACGCCGGGTATCCGCACCGATGAAGCGGCTCTGTCCGCCATGACAGCGCAGGACCTGTGGACACTGTTTCGCGCGTATGTGAACACACGCGAACCGATTGAGCCGGA
>NZ_JBJEIH010000085.1:0-23701 GCF_051876855.1 Bifidobacterium sp. | reverse complement strand
CACGCCCGAGGCGACCGGACGCGCGAAAATCACGCCGGGATACAATCTGCCGGCGGCGCATGTCATCCATACCGTCGGGCCGATCGCCGCCGGGCACCCCAGCGACCGCGACCGCGAGCTGCTCGCCTCAAGCTATCGCAGCTGTCTCGATCTCGCCGCCGCACACCGCCTGCGCAGCATCGTGTTCTGCTGCATCAGCACCGGGGTCTTCGGCTTCCCGCAGCAGGAAGCCGCCGAGATCGCCGTGCGCACGGTTCGCGCGTGGCTCGCCGGACATGCGAGCACAAGCGCCGGAACCGGCCAATCAGGCGAACCGGCCAACCCCGGCAACGGCAGCACCCCGGCAACGCCGACCGTCATCTTCGACGTCTTCGGCAAGACGGACGAGCATATCTACCGCCAGCTGCTCGGCATTCCCGGGAGCCAGGCGGCATAGGCGACAAGCACACCGCCGGCACCCACACCGCGCCGGCACCCATCACAACCCCGCGGAACCCGCAGAAAGAAGCCACCATGCCGTTCACGTCACTGTTCACGCCACCGGCTATCAATCCATCGGCAACAGACAACCGTGCCACATGCGAGGATGCCATCACCCGTCTCACGAACGCGATCCACGATGCGGACACCATGGTGGTCGGCGCCGGCGCCGGAATGTCCACATCCGCCGGATACGTCTACTCCGGCGAACGCTTCGACCGGTATTTCCGCGATTTCGCACGCGCATACGGCATCGGCGACATGTATTCCGGCGGGTTCGCCGAATACCCGGACCTCAACACCTACTGGGCTTGGTGGAGCCGCCACATCTACATCAACCGCTATATGGCCCCGCCCAAGGACACGTACGGGCTTCTGCGCTCCTTGCTGGACGGCCGCGACTACACCGTCATCACCACGAATGTGGACCACTGCTTCCAGCGCGCCGGTTTCCCTGCCGACCGCCTGTTCTGCACGCAGGGCGACTACGGGCTGTTCCAAAGCTCACGCACCGGCACATCCCGCACGTACGATAACGAGCGGGATGTCAAGAGCATGCTGCTCGCGCAAGGCTTCACCTTCGCGCACATGACCGCCGACACCGCCGACGACTGGGGCGAGCTGATCGCACCAGACGAGGTCGGCGGATGGGCCGGCATCGGCATGACAATCCCCGACGAGCTCATCCCGTATTGCCCGGAAGACGGCTCTCCCATGGCGCCGAACCTGCGCTGCGACGACACCTTCGCCGAGGACGAGGCCTGGCGCCGGGCCGCAGAACGCTACCGGGCCTTCCTCGAAACGCGGCGGGTCGGTGAGCCCGACGGGAGCCGGACGCTGTTCCTTGACTTGGGCAGCGGCGCGAACACGCCGATCATCTTCAAATTCCCGTTCATGCAGTGGACTTCGGTCAATCGCAACGCAATCTACGCGAGCATCAATCTCGGCGAGGCGGTCACCGCACCGCAGATCGCCGACCGATCCATCCTCATCGATGCCGACATCGATGCCACGCTGCGCGATATCGCTTCGAGAGGGTGAATCGGTTCGCAGAATATCAGGCTGAAAACCATCATAGAATCAACCAAGCGGCGGGATCTACCTCATCGGGCAGATCCCGCCGCTTAGCATATTCACATGATTTGCGTGATTCACGCAATCCGCGGTTATTCAGCCGGCGGTTATTCAGCCGTCTTGGCCGGCTTGTCAGCGGCCTCTTCCTCAGCCAGCTGTGCCTTCGCCTTGGCCAGACGCTCGGCTTCTGCAGCCTTGCGCTGGGAAAGCTGCTCTTCGAAGCGATCCAGCTCCTCCTGCACGGCTTCCTGCGGAATCTTCGCGAAAATCGGCTTCGGCTTGGCGACCGGAGCGCCGGTGTCAATGGCCTCGCTCTTCCACGGGTGCACATTCACACCGAGCTTGTAATCGCCGGTAATCACCGGGTAGTGGAAGTCTGGATTGTCAAGATCCTCGACCTCTTCGATATGCGGCAGCGGCGAGAACGTGCCCTTGCCGCCGAGCGCCTCCCACACCTTCTGCGCGGAATGCGGCAGGAACGGGGCGAGCAGATGGTTCGCGTCCGCCACGGCCTGCGCAGCCACGTGCAGCACGGTGGCGAGATGCTTCTCGTCATCCTTGATCTTCCACGGTTCGGTGGCGGAAATGTACTTGTTGATATCGCCGACCACGCGCATCGCCTCGTTCAGCGCGTTCTTCTGGTGGTGGCGCTCAATCAGCCCGCCGACCACGTCGAAGGCCGCCGACGTCTCCTCGAGCAGCGCACGATCCTCGGAGGTCATCGAATCCTCGTCGAGCTCCGGAATCGCACCGAAGTTCTTGTAGATGAGGTTGGCGACACGGTTGACCAGGTTGCCCCAGCTGGAGGCGAGCTCCTCATTGTTGTGCCGCACAAATTCTGCCCACGTGAAATCGGAATCCGAGGTTTCCGGGCCGGCCACGGAGATGTAGTAGCGCACGGCGTCCACCGGGTAGCGCGCAAGGATGTCCTTCACATAGATCACGATGCCGCGCGAGGAGCTGAACTTCTTGCCTTCCATGGTCATGAACTCGCTTGCCACGACCTGCTCCGGCAGGTTGAGCGGACCAAGCTTGCCGGTCTCGCCGCCCTTGGAGCCGGCGCCGTTGTAAGCAATCATTTCGGACGGCCAGATCTGGGAGTGGAAGGTGATGTTGTCCTTGCCCATGAAGTAGTAGCCCGGCGTCTCAGGATCGTTCCACCAGGCGCGCCACGCCTCGGGGTCGCCCTTGCGACGAGCCCATTCGATGGACGCCGACAAGTAGCCGATCACCGCATCGAACCACACGTACAGCTTCTTGTTCGGGTTGTCAATCCAGCCCTTGACCGGCACGGGGATGCCCCAGTCGATATCGCGCGTGATGGCGCGGGGCTTGACTTCCTTGAACAGACCGAGCGAGAAGTTAATGACGTTGGTGCGCCAACCTTCACGCGTCTTGAGCCAGGCGAGGTTCGCTTCGGCGAGCGCCGGCAGGTCGAGGAAGAAATGCTCGGTTTCCTCGAAACGCGGGGTTTCGCCGTTGATTTTGGAGACCGGGTTAATCAGCTCGTCCGGGTCGAGTTCGTTGCCGCAGTTGTCGCACTGGTCGCCGCGCGCACCGTCGGCGCCGCAGATCGGGCAGGTGCCTTCGATGTAACGATCTGGCAGGGTGCGCCCGCTGGACGGGGAGATGGCGACTTTCTGCGTGCCCTTGTAGATGTACCCGTTCTTCAGGCACTGCTTGAACAGTTCCTGCACGACATGCTCGTGGTTCGTGGTGGTGGTGCGGGTGAACAGGTCGTAGCTCAGGCCGAGATCGCACAGATCCTTGGCGATCACGCGGTTGTAGCGGTTCGCGAGTTCCTGTGCGCTGACCCCTTCTTTATCGGCCTCGACGAGAATCGGGGTGCCGTGTTCATCGGTTCCGGACACCATCAGCACGTCATTGCCCTTCATGCGCTGATAGCGCGCGTACACATCCGACGGGACGCCGAAGCCGGCGACATGCCCGATATGGCGCGGACCGTTCGCGTACGGCCACGCAACATTGACCAAAATATGACTCATACGCCCGATTATCAGGCTCAGCGCGGACAGAGGGAGCCGCGCACAAGAACGCGACAGGCGCCACACGAGCCCTGCATAGGCTTCACACGGGCCTCACACACGCTCGGCACGCCTGATACGGGTCTGACACGGTCGCCGCGCTGCGGTGCATTGACCGGCACGGACCATGCGACAGCAACCTTGCCCGTGGCGCAGAATCCGCATTGGGAATTTTGCGCAAAATACCGCCAATCCGTTCTGCGGCCCGCAAGTTATCCACAGGGCGGACGGCTGTCTCACAACGGGTAATCACGGTTATGCACATTTCGGTCCGACATCGTTGCCGGCACGAAATCTCGCCGGTATCTTTCCCCGTATGACTATGTTGACAGGAAACGCGCCGCCAGGGTGCACACAGGCTCACCGTCGTCCGGAGGTATCCGAGCGGCGTCATCAATCATGTCCGGCGGCATCGGGGCACGCCGGCGATTACGAGGGGGATGCGCGATATCGTGCGGACGGCGAGGGGATGCCGGAACGTCGTCGCGTGATTCAGCGCGGTCATCCGATCATCCGCACATGCCGCCTGCCCGGCCCGATGTGCATTACGCGCATGACCGATTATGGCGTGCTGCACAATTTCGATGACATCAGCGCTTATTTGGGGGAACATTCCGATACTCCGGACGGCAGGGGGCTGATTTGCCGCCATGCGTCGCCGATGAACGTGGTCGCCTGCGCGTCGCTCGCCGCGTGGATTTGGGTGGGAGGGGACTTTCCTTCGACCATCGACGTGGTGTCCGACGCACATTACCGTTCGCCGGCTCACGGGCGCAGAATCCGGCCATTCAACCGGCAGATCGACAGCCAGTACATCATCACGGTCGGGGGTATGAAAGTCACGTCGCCGGCGAGAACGGCGTGCGACCTCGCATTGGTGCAAATCGACACGTCAGACGAACAGCTTGAAGTGGGAGGAACCATCCGAAGCCTGATGAACCGCTACTCATTCGGCATGGCCGAATGCCTTGCCATCTTCAATACGGACAGCCGACACTGGCCGAATATCCGGCAAGCCCGCGAGCTGCTGACCGCCGCGGCGAGCACACCGGACGGCAGGCAGGGGCTGACATGAGCATACGACGACGATTATCGGCGATATCCAAGCCGAACGGGACAGCTGAGGCGACTGGAGCGATGGGGCCGGCGCAACGGTTGCGACAACAACGATGGACGCCTGCGGGCTCTGCGGGGCATTCGGGTGCGGGCCTAGATGCCGTTCCGATTGCCGCGCCGGATGTGCTGTCTCCCCCACCTCCGCCGCTGGTGGTTACGCCCGCCATGGCTTGCGACCCCGATACCGATATGCCCACGCTGTGGCTGATTGCGCGCGAGCACCCGCATCTGCGCAAATGGCTCATCGCCAATCCCAAGGCGGATGCCGCCCTGCTTGAATATGTGTCGCAAGCGGGCGGTCCCGGTGTCCGCGACGCGTTCGGCATCTTGTTCGGGGAGACCACGAGCGGGGAGACTACGGGATGAACATGACTGCATGATGGACAAAACCGTGAGATGAGCGCGGAGCGCCCAGAGCGGACGGGCAATGCCGAGGACGCACCGCAAGACACGCAAGACAGCGCAATCAGCGCAATCAGCGAACGCGCAGGTCAGGAACGCATCTCAAGCACAGCGGAATACACCTGCTTGCGATTGGCAAGCGAGCCGTCCGGCAGGGGGTGTTCCTGCACAACCTGCGCGATGGCGTCCTTGATGCGCAGCCCGTCTTCACGCGCTCGGTCGATTGACAGCACGGCCAAATCCTCCACGCTCAACGCAGAAGGCGCGCTATCCCGTGCCTCATCGTCGCTCGCGCCTTCAATGACCAGCACGATTTCGCCGCGCGGCGGATCGTCATCCACCGACTGCTTGATCTGTGCAATCGTGCCGCGTCTGATTTGCTCATAATCCTTGGTCAGCTCGCGGCACAACGCCATCCGGCGATCCGGCCCGAACTCCCCCAGCAGGTCAGGCATGGTCTCAGCGATGCGGTGCGGCGTCTCATAGAACACGATGGTGCGCTGCTCGGCGCGTAGCGAGCGCAGACGCTGCATACGTTCGGCATGCTTGCGCGGCACGAAACCCTCGTAGCAGAACCGGTCCGTAGGCAAACCCGACAGCGCGAGCGCGTCCAGCACGGCGCTCGGCCCGGGCGCGCACGTCACCGGTAGGCCGCGCTCGATGGCCCGGCGCACAATCGCGAGGCCGGGATCGTTGATGGTGGGCATGCCGGCGTCCGAAACCACCAGCACCGTGGCGCCCTCCTCAACACTGTCCAGCAGCCCATCCGCCTTGTTGCGCTCATTGTGGTCATGGTAGGCGACGACTTTGCCGCTGACATGCACGCCGAGGCGGTTCGCCAAATCGTACAGACGCCGGGTGTCTTCCGCGGCGACGATGTCCGCACGCTCCAGCAGGGCCACCAATCGCGCCGATGCGTCGCCCACATTGCCAATCGGCGTGGCTGCAAGCACCACCGTCCCGGCAGGAACGTCGACACGCACGCCGGCGGATGTCTCCTTGCACATGTCGTTTTCTGCGTGTTGGGGTCTATCATGTAAGGACTGCGGCGCCGACTGGCGTCCCTCGATGTCACTGGTCATATATCCAGTATCCTCTAACTTTGGGAGTGATGGTGTTGAGTTCCGTGAATTCTGGGCGAACACGCCCGTCGGCGAGCGTCGGCGGCGCCCTGCTCCGCTTGCGTGCGCGGCTCGCTGCCGCACCCCGTTTGGTTTCTTGGCTGTTGACTGTGCTGGTGGCCTTCTTCGGCGGCCTGCTGCGGTTCATCCGGCTCGGCGAGCCGCGCGCCGTGGTGTTCGACGAAACCTATTACGTCAAGGACGCGTGGACGATGCTGCTGACCGGCGAGCCACGCAACTGGCCGGAGTTCTTGACACGCGGCGGACTGGATTTCCCCGTCGACACCTTGTTCGCGCAAGGCGACACGAACCGGTGGCTGAGCAGCGCCGAATACGTCGTGCATCCGCCGGTTGGCAAATGGTGCATCGCACTCGGGCTGAAACTGTTCGGCGGCGCCGGCAACACCTTCGCGTGGCGTGCGAGTACGGCAATCGCGGGGACAATTGCAATCATCATCATGATTCGCGTGGCGTTGCGGCTCTTCAACAACATGTCGATTGCGCTGTCCGCGGGCCTGCTCATGTCCGTCGACGGCGTGGGCATCACGCTCAGCCGCACCGGCCTGCTGGATATCTTCATCATGGTGTTCGTGCTCGGCGCGTTTGATTTACTGCTGATGCACCGCGATTGGGCACGGACAAAGCTCCGGGCGCATTACGCGGTCGATGCCGCGCGTCGGGATGCGCACTGGGTCCCGGACACATCCCGTCGTGCACGCCGGGCGCAGCGCAAGGCAGCAGACGGCGATCCGAGTGTTGCCGGCGGCGACGCCAACGATACGACCGGTACCGCCGGCGCCGCAGTATCGTCATCGGCCAACACGGCTGGACGCAACCAAAGCATGCTGCTTGACGCGCGTGGCCCGGTCATCGCGTTCTCCTGGTATCGTGCCGCCGCCGCGATTCTTATCGGTCTGGCGACCGGCGTCAAATGGTCCGGCATCTACTTCATGGCGGCGTTCTGCGTCATCAGTGTGATTTGGGACGCATGGGAACGCTACCGCGCAGGCTATCGCAGCTGGCTGTCCACCGGGCTGCTGTGCGACGCACCGCTGACCGCGCTGTATATGCTCCCGCTATGGGCGGGCACGTATCTGGCCGGATGGATCGGCTGGTTCATCCACCCGGATTCGTACATGCACGACTGGGCGCGCAACAACCCTGGACAAGGCATCACCTGGTTGCCGGAGGGATTGCGGTCGTTTGTCGAATATCACGTGGAAATGTGGCAGTTCCACACCACGCTCGACACACCGCACGATTACAAGGCGAACCCGCTCACATGGCCGCTGCAGGTACGTCCGACCAGTTTCTACTGGCAGGAGCTTGACGAGCATCCGGGGCTGTGCTCATTAGCGCCCCATTCCAAGTGCGTGGCCGCTGTGACGTCCCTGGGCAACCCCCTGATTTGGTGGCTTGGCTCCCTGTGCGTGATTATCGGCGTCATCATCGCCATCGTCAAGCACGGCGACTGGCGCATCTGGGCGGTGCTCGCCGGCTTCATCGGCGGATGGCTGCCATGGGCGCAATACCTGCACCGCACCACCTTCACGTTCTACTCGATTGTCATCCTGCCATGGATTATTCTTGCGATTTGCTATGTCGGCGACCATGTGCGCCGACGGGTCAGCGCCGGAACATGGCGAATTACGCTGGCGGCCACGCTGCTGCCGATCTTGCTGGTGTCGGTGTTCTTCTACCCGATCTGGACGGCAATGCCCGTTCCGTACGAGTTCTGGCTGAGCCACATGTGGTTCAAGTCGTGGATCTGACG
Source organism: Bifidobacterium sp. (assembly GCF_051876855.1). Taxonomy (GTDB): domain Bacteria; phylum Actinomycetota; class Actinomycetes; order Actinomycetales; family Bifidobacteriaceae; genus Bifidobacterium. The sequence goes on along the minus strand of NZ_JBJEIH010000085.1, from coordinate 15,689 downwards.
GGCCGGGCGACAGGCAACGGGCAACGGTACCGGCCCGTCATGCGGCCACACCGTCACAGCACAACCAGATACCCCCGCCAAACAAAGCAACACCCCGCAGCATCGCCCCGCCGTGCAACCAAACAGTCACACCACCAGCCAGATACCCCACTGAGCCGTCCCACAACCCACGGCACCGGCCCGCCATGCGACACCACGGTCACACGCCAACCAGATACCAATCGGCCGACCCAGAAAACCAGCCCTATCTGGCCGCCATGCAACCAGTCAGTCGCACAGCGGCCAGATACCGCCCACCCACACCGGGAAACCGTTCATATCCCGCCGTCATGCGATCAACCAATCACACCCGCAGCCAGATACCAGCCAACCAACGGCTCACACCGGTCGGGATTCGTAAATCATCTTGCGGTCGCCGAAATACAGCGCATCCTTCCACGACGGATTGTCCGCCTTCCTGGCTTTCACCGGCTCCTTGACCGGCACGAAGAACCACCGCACCAAACCGACGACCATATCCTGGATGGAATGCCAAATGCCGATATACGACACCAACGCCCACAAGGTCACCACCGCGTTGAATCCGGCGAAAATCGCATTGCCCCAGTTGGCAGACAGGTAATCCGCATACAGTACAAAGCACGAGAACCCCACAATCGCCCACGGCATGGCGACATACAACGGCGGCGAGGCGGTGCGATTGCTGACCTTCGGCGTGCGCACGAATGGGATCTTGGTGTTGGTCATGCCCTGCTGGATCGATTTCAGCGTGCCCGCAAGATTCACGGTCAGCAGCACAATATTGAACCCGTAAATGCGGAAGATGTCAGTACGCTTGTATCCGTTGGATTTCAAGTCGTTCGCATACGTGATGAAATACGGCAGCGACGCGGCGACCACCCACGGGCTGAGCAGCCGCTGGTCGAACGGGTAGGCGAGCAGGAACAGCAACCCGAAACTCGACCATGCAATTGAGGCCATATAGTTGACCCGCAGACACCATTCGCCCAGTCGCACCGGATTACCCTGCCGCCGCCGGGCGCGAACAATACGGAAGAACTTGCCGATAATCAGCAGACCGCCGTTCGCCCAACGCCGGCGCTGAACCACCAGGGAGCCGAAATCCGGAGGCGTCGAGCTGTAGCTCAGCCGCTCCGGGTAGTTCACCAGATGCCAGCCGTAATAGCCGAGGTCCACGCTGGATTCGGTGTCCTCGATGACGGTCCTGTCCTGAATGTACGTGCGCACGGTCCGCGTGCCTTCCGTGGACACCACGCAGATGTCATCGAGCGCGCGCTTGCGGATTACGGCGTTCGCCCCCACCCAGAAGGTGGCGTCGTAGTAGGTCATCCCCTGATGCAGCACATGCTGGATGTCGGTGGTAGCCGCGGCGATGCGCTCGATACGCGTCGGCGCCCCGCGGTACGAGGAGTACGGCGTCTGAATGACGGCGACATGCTCGTTGCCTGGCTGTTCGAGCTGATAGACGAGCCGGATGCAATAATCGCGCAGCAGCATGGAATCAGCGTCCAACGTGAGCACGTATTCGGAGTCACGCATCACGAAATCGGGCACCTCCCCAGGCCTGACGTCGCGCAGCACCACGCCGTCGGCGGTTTCCTTACGTTTGACGCGGTGACCCATCAGCCCGATGAACGAGTTGAGGTTCATCGCCTTGTTGCCTTCCTGCGACAGGGAGATGTACTGCTTGCGCTCGAACGACCAGCCTTTGACGGTGAAGATCCATACGAGCCGGTTGTACAGCTGCACGATGCGCTCGGCGGAGACCGGATCGCGCAGGTTCACCGCGTCGTTGAGTGCGTCCTCGGTCTGCCGCAGGTCACGCGCCAGACCGCGCAGCACTTGGTCGCAGAAGAATTCGTCGGTATGGTCCTCGATCGGCCAATAGTCGGCTTTCGCGTCCAGCCAGCGCACGGCTGCACGGTAGTCGTCCGCACATCTGGCGACGATGCTGCGCCGGGCGTGCACCTGCCCGGCGAGCGCCTTGGTGGCCAGATCACGATGCTCGGTGAACCGTTTCGCGGGTCGCGCGAGTTCGTCGAGAATACCGGGAACCAGCGAACGGCAGGCTTCAAGGATTTGTCTGGATTCATCGTTCTTCGGATGCGGCGGATCGTCGATCAGCAGGACGACCGCGAGGTCCGGGAATTCCTGCAATGCCGCGGACCATATGGTTTTCGCGACGACTTTCGGCTGTTCCACGTAGGAGGGGATCAGCACGGTAATGCCTTTGTCGTACCCGTGCGCGTAATGCTCGTCAAGCACCGCGCGCGGCACCCGCTCATGGGTGAGGAACCTGCGCATCGCCCCCTGCCGGGTCACGAGGTACACCATGGCGCTGAAAATCAGCGTGGTGACAATGACCAGATACAGCACGTCCTCGATAACGAACCGCAAAGTGATATCGGGGTTATTGACGAACATCGTCAAAATCATGGTGACCATGTACACGAGGTAGGAGATGACGGTGGCGCCCATCGCAACATATCCGAGGATGATCCGCGTGCCGGATGGCTTCGCATGCATGATGGCCAGCGGGCGTGTCGAGGTCTCGGCCCCCCATTGCCTGCCGTGCCGGGCGTTCTTGTGTTCTGCCGTTTTCCTCATACCTGCCGTATCCTGTCTTCGCCATGCGAACGCTTCTGATGCCCCGCAAACGGCGCAATCCATACGCGATTCACGTCGACATGCCGCATGATGCGTACCGTTCCGCCTGAATGTGACGAATGTTTCTTCAACGGTATCGCGAATACTGGTCACCCGAGCTGTCATACCGGGTCATTGTGGACGAATCCCCCCATATTCCCGACACTTCTTGGCACTGTGTCGAACCCGTTCGCTGTACGATAGGTGATATCGACCCCCGTCGATACCCCCGGCACCCCCCCCGATGGGATTGTCAACCCACCTGCGGGCGTCATCTGCCATGCTGCCGGACAACGAAAGGAACGCCCTATGAGCGCACGGAAACCCCTGTTCCCCGGGCGTCGTTTCTCGTTTCTGAGACTGGGCATCGCCCTCGTCTCCGCCGCCCTGATTGCGGCCGGCGTGTGGGCGTGGCTTGCGTACACGCAGACGGCGTCGAAAAAGCTGCCTGCGCCTTGGTTCGGCGGGTACACCGACGTGACCTCGACCCCCAGCTACACCTTCGAATCCGATGTCGGTTCCGCCTACAACAACGTGATTCTCAGCTTCATCACTGCCCCCGACGGTTGCACGCCGACATGGGGCGGGTATTACTCGCTGAACGAGGCATCGTCCCAGCTTGACATCGACAGTCGCATCGCCCACGCCTTCCGCGCCAATCGCACGGTCACCATCAGTTTCGGAGGTCAGCAGGGCACCGAGCTAGCCAGACAATGCACCACGGTGAGCTCGTTGAAAAAGGCGTATCAGACGGTTATCTCCCGCTATCACGTCACTTCGGTCGACTTCGATATCGAGAACAGCAATCTTGACGGCTACAGCGAATCCGCGGTCAGACGCGCACAGGCCATCGCCGAGATACAAGACGAGATGGAGGCGCACGGGCAGTCACTGACCGTCTCCCTCACCTTGCCCGCAAGCACGTCAGGCCTGACATCCGATGGCCTCGACACCGTGTCCTCCTTCATCGACGCGGGGGTGAACCTGTCGACATTGAATCTGATGACCATGGATTTCAACATTCCGTCCAATGTCACGGCGCAGTCCGAACTCATCAAGAAAGCTTTGAATGCCGGGCACAAACAGTACAAACAATTGCTCTATGGCAAGCGAAAACTGTTCAGCGACTCGCAAATCTGGGAGATGATGGGCGCAACCGTCCTAATCGGGCAGAACGACACCGACAACGAATACCTCACGCTTGACGACGCCCAGAAAGTCAACACGTTCGCCATGCAGACGAATCTGGGCCATCTGGCCATGTGGTCGCTCAACCGTGACCAGCAGTGCGGGGAGAATTCCGTCACGCAGACCATCCAGACCAGCTGCAGCGGCATGAAGCAGACCGCGGGCGAGTTCGCCACCCTGCTCAGCTCGGGCTTCAAAGGCGCCCCCGGCACCATGGTGGATATGGATTCCGCGACCTGGTCCACACCCAGCGGCAAATACGAGCAGTGGGACGACACCACCGAGTACGTCGAGGGCGACAAAGTGGTCTGGAAGCACAACCTGTATGAGGCGTTGTCGGACAACACCGGCGAACAGCCTGACAGCACCGCATCCGGCACGGATTCGCCATGGCGTCTGATCGGGCCGGCATGATGACATCGGCGGCGACAACAACCGCGGCAACGGCGGCAACAACGGCATCGACGACGTATTCCGCCGGAACACAGCGACAGCAGCAACGGCAACACATCGACAGATCGACACAGAGAAGCCGAAGGAACGGGTACCATGACAGCACAACAGCAGGGCATCATCACGACCAGCCCAGATGGCACGCACAAACCGCGCCGTACCAGGACCACAATCCTCGCCGTGGCATGCCTGGTCATTCTCGCCGCGTTGTTCATCGGATATCTGCCGGGGCTCCAATACGCCATCAACTGGACCCTCACCGACGTGGTGTTCGCGGGAATCAGCTTCCTGATCTGCATGGTGTACAGCACCGAGCTCAGTTCAGTGCCCGTAGCCAGCCGCCACACCGCGATTCCGCTGTTGACCACCATGCTGCTCATCACCGGCGGGTTCGACCACCTGTTCAGCCTGCTGATTGTCATTACGCTTATTTGCACCACGATTTCGGAGCGCAGCCTGAGCATCGGCGCCATTCGCGCATGCACCGCGCTGGCGCCGATACCCGTCGTGCGGTTGATTCTCAGCGAATCACCAGCACATCTGCGCGAAATCTTCATCTCGTCAGTACCAAGAGCGGAAGCGCTGAACTACATTCTCTCCAACTGGGTTCTCCCGCTCATCATTATCACAGCGCTGCTGCCTGTAGTGCGGTTGTTGTGCGACATCGTCGTGTACCTCGTTTGCGGCGTCCCGGTGGTCAAATCACTCAGCGAATATTCCATCACCCGCATCATCACATTGTCGTTGGCCGATCTCGCCGCCATTGTGGTGACGATTCTGCTGCCTGCCGTATTCCAGTATTCGGACGTGCAGATGGTTGATTCGTCCCTGCGCTCGATATTCTCCATCTCATTGGACGTCTATGCGCTGGCGCTGATGAGCTTCTACATGCTGCGGCGCATGATGCGCGCGGAGAATTCGCTGCGCTGTCTGCTCAACATCAGCGACGCCCTGCCTCTGCCGAACGCCCGGCCGGAACAGAAAGTGGCGGAGATCATCACCGGATCCCTGCCGAACATCCGCTGCATCATGATGACGGACGACAAGATGCACCACCGGCCGTTCCACTCGTACCGCCACTCCCAGCGCATCAAGGCACAAGGCAGCCAGTACTCCATCGTGTTCGAACGCAGCATGATGAACCGCCCGTTCCTGCCTGCGGATGAGGAGGTGCTCGCCGCAGCCGCGTCGATTCTCAACGAGGAGCTGCGCGTCAACCGCGAAGTGAGCACGCTGCGCTCGGAATCCGAAACGGACCCGCTGACCGGCGCATACACGTATTCCGCGTTCATCGCGACCTTGAAGAGCCTGCAAACCGAAAACGCGAGCAACAAGGTCGCGGTGATTTACCTGAACATCGACCAGTTCAGGCGCATCAACGGACGCTACAGCCGACTCGTGGGCAATCTGGTGCTGCGGACCACTGCGGACCGGATCCGCGAAATCCTGCCGGAAGATGCGTTCCTGTCACGTATCAGCGGTTCGGAATTCGCCACCGTGTTCACCGAATCCACCAGCGAAGACGATATCGAGAATCTCGCCGATCGCTTACGCGACAACACTTCCCTGCCCATCCAGACCAGCAACGGCACGATATCTATCGCCACGACCACATCGCTGTCCTTCGCCTCGTCGGACGAAGGCGCGACGCGACTGCTGATTGACGCCGGCCTCCATGAGCTCGCTCCCGCCATGGCAGAGCAGAACCCGAAACAGTCGACGAAAGATCATCTGGAGATGTCCGACGCGCTGCGCGACGCCATCGAGAAGAACCATCTGGCGCTGCTCTACCAGCCGATATTCTCGCTGCCACAGCAGCGAATCAGTGCGCTCGAGATGTTCCCGCTCATTACCGACAGCCGCAATCATCGTCTCGATTTCGATTTTGTCCTCTCCGAAGCGCAACGGCTCGGTCTGGGATGCAAACTGTCGATGGGCATTCTTGACCGCGGCGTCAAAGATCTTCTGGAATTCCGCAAAATCGCGCCGGATCTGAACAACATCTGCCTGACGCTCAACGGCAGCGAACTCGGCAACTCCCAGTTCTACGAGCATCTCGAATCCTTGCGCGAGCGCCACCCGGACATCACGGTCTGTCTGCAATTCGGCGAAGCCGCGTTGAACACAGCGCGAATCCAGTTCGACGATGAGCTGGAGGATCTCACCTCTATGTCCAACGTGCGAATCGCCATCACCCAGGCGGGCACCACATACTCCGAGGTTTCCGCGATGGCGAACATCCCGCTCGGCATCATCAAACTCGACCCGAGTATCGTCAACGGGTACAGCAATCCGCTCGCCGTGAACATCATGAAGCATACGGTCCAGTTTGCGCACCGGGACGGTATCCATCTCGTGTTCGACGGCATCGACACGATTGAACAGACCCGGCTGCTCCACGAAGTCGGCGGCACGGAGGCCCAGGGCACGGTGTATGCGAGCATGATGACCGCCTCGGAGATGCGTATGCGGCTTGAGACCATGGGGATCAATATGGGTTCTGTGGAATCCGGGCAAGCCGACGTACCGGCCGGTGTTTCCGATGTACCCGGTGCAGCCGACTCGACTGCGGCGGATGCATCGCCGGAAGCCGTCAACCGCCCAGGCAAGAAAAACGACGGGAACGACATCACCAAACCCTCATACGATCTGTAACCCCAGCGACACCAAGGGTTTACCCGCGGTTTCTATACGATAATCATGTGAAACTGTGGGGTGTCGCGGTCGCGAAGCCCCGTGCGCGCGATAGTCTTGAACGGCAGTCATGCAATCGACAGACATAACCGAACGACGGATGGATACTGCCGGCGAGTATATGGCATCAACATCCGGCAAGGACATTCGACAAGGACATTATGGGGTTCATTGATTTTCTGATCCGGCTGCTCAAGGATCCGCGCGCAGCCATCGCATCCTGGATCGCCATGGGCGTTGCGCCCACGTTGGGGTTCATCTTCCTGATTGTGTTCATCGAGACGGGCGTGGTGTTCTTCCCGTTCCTGCCGGGCGACTCGCTGCTGTTCGCCGCCGGGTGCTTCGCCGCCGCGGACGCGACGACAGGCAAGGCCGCGCTCCCACTGAATATGCTGCTGCCCGTCGTGTGGGCCGCGCCGATCATCGGCGACCAGTGCAATTACTTCATCGGTCATTTCTTCGGCCGGCGGATCATCGAATCCGGCAAAGTCAAGGCGATGACGCCGGAACGCCTCGCACGCACCGAAGGCATGATCGACAAGTGGGGTCCGCTCGCCGTGTTCCTGGGGCGTTTCTTCCCGTTCATCCGCACGTTCATGCCGTTCATTTCCGGTATTTCCGGCATGAAATGGCGTCGTTTCACCCCGTTCTCCGTTCTGGGCGGCCTGACCTGGTCGACCCTGTTCACGCTGCTCGGGTACTTCTTCGGCGGAATTCCGTTCGTGCAGAACAATTTCGAGCTGGTGATCGTCGCGATTCTGCTGATTTCGCTGACGCCGACTTTCGTCGGGCTGATCAAGGCGCGGACCGGCAAACAGCGCGGACGCGGGCGCGGGCACGGTGCGGAACCGGCCAGGCATGCGGTCGCTGACGCCGGCATCGGCACTGGTGCCGGCACTGGCACTGGCACCGGCACCGAGATGCTTTCCAATGACTTGTCTGGGGCAGACGTGCTGAGCGCGGAAACCATCGCCGCTGCAACCGTCAAGGACGCCGCCGACCTGACCGAGGCGACGCCGCAGGACTGACGCAGGACTGACGCAGGCGGGCTCATCGTCATTGTTGACGCGATGGTGGCTTTGAGCATGGCGGTTGTTGTGTTGCGGCTGGGTGCCGGTAACCCGAGCGCAATCAGGCGCAACACGCCTATGACACCGTACCGGATTGCACTTGGCGGCATCTTGTACTAGACTTTGGTGAGTTGTCTCGATGAGCAATCACCGGACACGGGGCTGTAGCTCAGTTGGTAGAGCGCTTCGTTCGCATCGAAGAGGTCGTGGTTTCGATTACCATCAGCTCCACGAAGAACCCTTCTGCATTCCACCGCAGGAGGGTTTTTCTTTACCTCTTTTCAGAACAGCAGCATGCGCAACGCCAACGTGCCGGGACTATGGGTGGTGGCGTCAGTCGTCACGGGAGAGGACGTCGATGTCGCGTACCCCGTCGACTTGTGCGATATCGCCGATGCAGTCGTGCAGATCACTCTTGTTGCCGGCAAGCCGTAGCTCGACCGCAGCGCCCTGCCACGAATCCCCGTCGACATCGTGCGTGGAGACGACCTGCGTCTCGAATCCATGCCGCGCGGCAATCAACAACGCCTGACGCAACGCCCCTTTGCCGTCCTGGTAGGTGACCCGAATCACGTAGTCGCGGTCGCGCTTGAGCGCCCACACCACAAAAGGCGCAATCGCCAGCACCACAACGAAATACAGGCCCGTGATCAGTAGCGCCAACGGGAACATCCCCGCTCCGCACGCCATGCCCACGGCCGCCGCAATCCAAATCGCGCATGCGGTCGTCAGCCCGCGAATCGTATCGTGGTTGAAGAAAATCACGCCAGCGCCGAGGAAGCCAATACCCGTCACCACCTGAGCGGCGATACGCGAAGCATCCCAAGTGACAGAAGCCCCGACGACCGCCGGCACGCCCTCGATCGACACCATGGTGAACAGGCAGCTGCCCAGACCGACCAGAATATGCGTGCGGATTCCAGCATCCTTGCGCCGCGCCTCGCGCTCGAAACCGATAAGCCCACACAACATCAGCGCCGCCACGACGGCGACGACATCCATCCATGACAACGGCACCACTCGCATATCATCACCTCCGCGCTGCTCGACAGCGAACCTTCTGATTCCAAGCCTAGCGCTGATTCGCAGTCGCCCCAGCTGCCCCAGCAGTTTCGGACGCCCCAGCAGTTTCGGACGTCCCAGCCACACGTTCCCGCACGAACCGTTCGAACGTCTCGACGGTGACTCCCTGATAACCGCGTATCGACGCATACTGTGGCCCGTTGGACGTATCCGCCCGCATGTATCCAGTCTGGGCGATGGTAGTCGCCCCGGATGCGGCGGCGGAACGCAGGCCGCTCATCGAATCTTCGACGGCAACGCAGTATGGCATCATATCCGCCTCGATGCCAAGCAGCTTCCCCGCCGCAAGGTAAGGCGCCGGATCTGGCTTCTTCGCGACATCATCATCCCCGCAGATATAGCCGGCGAACACGCCCTCCGGCGCCTGCGCGACCAGGTTTTGCGCAAGATTGCGCGGCGATGTGGTCACCAGCACCGAGGGGATTCGCGCCGCCGCCAGCGAGCGCAGTACATCCAACACGCCCGGAATCCAAGGCATGTGCAGACGCTCCTGCTGGGCGACATAATCAACCATGCCTTTGGAGATTTCCTCAACCGTCAGCGCTGTCCCGCGTTCGATCATCTGCCGGGCGACTTGGGGCACGGGGGTTCCGGAGCCCTGCCAAGCGAGATCCTCGTCCCAGTACCCGCCGTGCGCGGCCGCGAGACGCAGCTCGGATTCATGCCAGTACGGTTCTGAGTCGATAAGCGTGCCGTCCATATCCCAGAACACTGCTTTCAACATGTCTGCCTCACTCGTAAAAATCGTGCGGATGCGCGGCCGCCTGCGGGACATTGCCCGGGCAACCCACCATCGCCATCTTCTCATATGGCGCGTAGAAGCTGGTTCGGTTAAGCTGTCAGGGCGTGCAGGAGCCATCGGCATGGACAGCAGCCTCGCACAAAGCCTTGCAGACGTAATTCTTCCGGGAGAACCGGCGGATTTTCCCAATCCTCGCACAAACTCCCACATCGAGCGCGGGAGATTGCAGGGAATCGGCCATCCAGCGGACAAACTCCCAACAAGAACGTTGGAAATCCGCGATTCAAGAAAAACACCCCAGAAGTCCAAAACGGGAGAACACCGACGAATCAGTGCATCCGCGACAAACTCCCGCACAAATCCGAGACTTCATCACCCACCAGCCCATGACCGCACAATCTCCCGCACAAATCCGGGACATCACCGCACACCGTCCCATGACTGCACAAATTCCCACGCCAAACCGGGACTTCATCACCCGTCAGCCCATGTCGAGACAATCTCCCGAGACCACCCGGGGCATCTTCCCCTACCCGCAAACACCCTATCTGCCCGATGTCCCTCACACCGCCCAGACGATTTCGTGGGTGAAGTCCTCCCACCCATAGCACCGATGCCTCTGCGCCCCACCTGACACAACAAAAAACCGCACACCCAAGTGGGCATGCGGTAGATGCACGATTGAATTGCCGGGGCCGTCACCGGCATTCGACGCGTAAGCGGCACGCGGGATCTCCCCCGCGGCACGGCCATGGGCACGGGTTTACCGGTACCCCCAGATGACCATGGATCGCGATGCGGAGCGTTGCGCGTCCGTCCCGCTTGACGGCAATGCACGGGTGTCCTCGTGAATATCGCGCCGCCACATACGGGCACGTCGTGAACGCTTCACTTGCATGATGCCACCATCCGCGTCAGCTGCGAAGATACTTGAATCCTTCGGTTCACGCAACCGTTTGTTCTGTCGGCGCAATTGGCGGTTTTCCTCTTCAAGCTCCAGAATCCGCGCGACACCGGCCAGATTGATGCCTTCATCCTGGCTGAGCCGCTGCGCCTGAACCAGCCGGTGGATGTCGCGCAGCGAGTACCGACGGGCACCACCTTCCGTACGTTGCGGCGTGACCAGCCCCAGCCGGTCGTACTGCCGGAGCGTCTGCGGGTGCATGTCCGCGAGCTGCGCGGTATGCCCGACGGTGAAGAGCGGCATGTCGATATCGAAACCCACATCGTCCGCGCCATCGAGGTCGGCACGGCCTTCGACCAGCGCTATTGCGCACATGTCATACAGCGCACGCACCTGTGGTGTCACCCGTGCCATGATTCCTCTTTCCTTTTCATTACAAACAACATGTGCCGCGCGTATCGCCACGCATCGGCACATATCTAGGCAACGTCTCAGCGCCCTTCAGCGAGCTTGTCCACGAAATCGCCGGTCGCCGAGTCGAATTCCTTCGCCGCGTGTTTGACGCCAAGACCCGGCTTCGACGGCACCTGGATCTGCACGCGGGCGACCAAATCGCCGTCACGCCCGGGAACGCCATGTCCGCCAAGCCTGATTTCCGTGCCGCTCGAGGAGCCGGCAGGCACCTTGAACGTCACGTCATTGCCGTCGATATCCGTCGCGCTGATTTTGCCGCCGCACACCGCCTGACCGACGCTGATCGGCAGGTCCATGACGATGTCGTGGCCACGCAACGAGAACTTCGGATCCGCCTTGACATGGACGGTGAGGTACATGTCGCCCGGCTTGCCGCCGTACAGTCCCGGCTTGCCTTTGCCGGGGATGCGGATCTTCTGTCCGTCTTCGACGCCCGCGGGCACGTGGGTCTTGAACTGCTTGCCGTCCACGCGCAAGGAGACCGTGGCGCCCTTGACCGCTTGACGGAAAGTCAGGGTGATCTTCGACTTGCGGTCGGCACCCTGCTGCGGGCGAGGCGTCTCCTGATATTCGCTGCGGGCCCCGCCGAACGGCGAACCTGCGCCGGCGCCTGCACCGCCGCCGAACATCGAGAAGATATCGTCCATATTCGGCTGGCCGCCCCCGGACGTCGAGAACCGGATGCGCGTGCCTCCGTTGCCGGAACCGGAACCACCTCCGAACATTGATCCGAAGATGTCGGAGAAGCCGGACGCATCGAATCCGCCTTGCCCGGAGCCGCCGGCGAACCTCGCGCCACCCATGCCAAACTGCCTGATCGCGTCATACTTCTGGCGCTGATCCTTGTTGCTCAGCACGTCGTACGCTTCGGAGATGTCCTTGAACTTCTCCTCCGCTTCCTTGGTCTTGTTCAGATCAGGATGATATTTGCGCGCCAGCTTGCGGTACGCCTTCGTGATATCGGCTTCGCTGGCGTCCTTGGAGACACCGAGGACTTTGTAGAAATCCTTGCTCAGCCATTCATTCTCAGCCATCTATGCCTCCAATCCCCATAGATTTGCGCGGTACGTGATTGCGTTTCCGCTCCTGTTGTTCCACACGTGTAGTGTTTGCTTGTTTGATGCCGGGCCGCGCCAATCCGTTGAGCTGGATCGGCGCGGCCCGGCGAAAGTATATCCGGCCGTCGGCCGCATCCGCCAGGAGGCGTATGGCGCCACCCGCGGGATGCGCGGCGACCGGCATGGCGGGAGTATGGTTCCCGCCACTTCGGTCAGTTCTGAGGCATGGACACCACGACGCGGGCCGCCCTCACGACGCGATCGCCGATTCGGTACCCCGCCTCGACGACGGTGTCTACAGTCTCTTTCTTGGCTTCGGGATCCGGCTTCTGCAGGACCGCCTCATGCTTGGTCGGATCGAAATCCTCGCCTTTCTCGCCGAATTTCTCGACGCCGAATTTGGCGAAGGTCTTGTCGATCTTGGTGGCGACGGCCTTGAACGAATCGTCCATCTGTCCGTGTTCACGGATCCGGTCGATATCGTCCAACGCCGGCAGCAGCGAGGTGAGCACGTCCACAATGCCGTATTGGCGGCTTTGTTCGCGCTCCTTGTTCATGCGGTTGCGGTAGTTGATGAACTCCGCCCGTTCACGCTGCAACGCCTCCAAGTACTCGGCGGCTTCCTTCTTCGCCTGACCCAGAGGGGTCAGGGAGCCGTCCTTGTCATGGTCGGCGTCACCGTCCTTGCCGTTGTCGGCAGCACCGGCGGAAGCATGCTGCGCTTCATCTTGCGCAGATTGCGCGGATTGCGCGGCTTGCTTCTTGCCGTCTTCAGCTGCGGCAGACTTGGCGTCTGATGATGCTGCGCTGCCCGCCTTGGCGGTGTCCGATGCCTGCTCGTGCGGCTGATCGGCGGCGCTGCCGGCACCTGCGGACTGTCCGCCCGCGGATGCCGACGCGTTCTGCTCATGCGACCCTCCGGCCTGGCCGGACGCGCCCTCGCCGTTGAGCGAGTCGACATCCGGCAGGTCCTTGAGGTAATCGTCCTTGTTGAAGTCGGACATTACTTGTTGTCCTTCTTGTCGTCGTCATCGTCTACGACTTCGGCGTCAACCACGTCGTCATCAGAGGACGAGGCCGCACCGGAAGCCTGGCCTGCGGCACCGGCGGCACCAGCACCCGCGGCGCCAGCGGCACCTTCAGCGCCCTGCTGGGCGTACAGCGCCTGGCCAATCTTCTGCGCGGAGGTCATCAGCTCGCTCTGGGCGGTCTTGACCTTCTCGATGTCGTCGCCCTTCAGGGCTTCCTTGAGGGCGTTGACCTTCTCAGTGACTTCCTTGACCACGTCGTCGGACAGCTTGGCCTTGTTGTCGTTGACGAGCTTCTCGGTGGAGTAGGCGAAGGATTCGGCTTGGTTGCGGGTCTCGGCCTCTTCCTTGCGCTTCTTGTCCTCAGCCTCGTGAGCCTGCGCTTCCTTGACCATGCGGTCGATCTCGTCCTTCGGCAGGGCGGAGCCGCCGGTGATGGTCATGGACTGCTCCTTGCCGGTGCCCTTGTCCTTGGCGGACACGTGCACAATGCCGTTGGCGTCGATATCGAAGGTGACCTCGATCTGCGGGACACCACGCGGGGCCGGAGCGATGCCGGTCAGCTCGAAGGTGCCCAGCGGCTTGTTGTCGCGCGCGAACTCACGCTCGCCCTGGTAGACCTGAATGAGCACGCTCGGCTGGTTGTCCTCGGCGGTCGAGAAGATCTCGGAGCGCTTCGTCGGGATGGCGGTGTTGCGGTCGATGAGCTTGGTCATGATGCCGCCCTTGGTCTCGATACCGAGGCTCAGCGGGGTCACGTCGATGAGCAGCACGTCCTTGCGGTCGCCCTTGATGACGCCGGACTGGACGGCGGCGCCGACGGCGACGACCTCATCCGGGTTGACGGACTGGTTCGCTTCCTTGCCGCCGGTGAGTTCCTTGACGAGCTCCTTGACGGCCGGCATACGGGTGGAACCGCCGACGAGCACGACATGGTTGATATCGCTCACGGAGATGCCCGCGTCGGACAGCACGTTGTTGAACGGCGTACGGCAACGGTTGAGCAGGTCGGAGGTCATTTCCTCGAAGTGCGCACGGGTGAGCGTCTCGTCGAGGTGGACCGGGGTGCCGTCAGGCGTCATGGCCAGGTACTGCATGGAAATCTGCGTGCTGGTGGCGCTGGACAGTTCCTTCTTGGCCTGCTCGGCGGCTTCCTTGAGCCGCTGCAGCGCGATCTTGTCCTTGCTCAGGTCGACGCCGTACTTGTTCTTGACTTCGCCGACGAGCCAATCGATGATCTTCTGATCCCAATCGTCGCCGCCGAGGTGGTTGTCGCCGTTCGTGGCCTGCACCTGAATGGTGGAGAAGCCGTCGTCGTCCTTGCCGATTTCCAGCAGGGAGACGTCGAAGGTGCCGCCGCCGAGGTCGAAGACCAGGATGCGTTCATCTTCCTTGCCCTTTTCGAGGCCGTAGGCCAGTGCCGCGGCGGTTGGCTCGTTGATGATACGCAGCACGTTGAGGCCTGCGATCTTGCCGGCATCCTTGGTGGCCTGACGCTGGGCGTCGTTGAAGTACGCCGGGCAGGTGATGACGGCGTCGGTGACGGGCTCACCGAGCTTCTGTTCGGCGTCCCTCTTGAGCTTCATCAGAATCTGCGCGGAAATCTCCTGCGGAGTCCACTTCTTGCCGTCAATCTCAACCGTCCAGTCAGTGCCCATATGGCGCTTGACGGAGCTGATGGTGCGATCGACATTGGTGACGGCCTGGCGCTTGGCGACTTCGCCAACCAGAATCTCACCGGACTTGCTGAAGGCGACCACCGACGGGGTGGTGCGAGCGCCTTCCGCGTTCTCGATAACGGTGGGCTCGCCGCCTTCAAGCGTTGCGATGCAGGAGTTTGTCGTACCCAAATCGATACCAACTGCGCGTCCCATATGTTCTCCTTTATTGTTGTTCTGTTGTCTACGTCTTCGCTCAATCGGCACCGCCCGGAGGCCGTGCCGTTGGATGCTTCCAAACTTGAGCCTACATCACTCAACTTTGGATGGCCAACTTTTATTCCCACGTGTCGAAAAAATTTTTCCGGTTTCGCTCGAGCTCACCTCGATGGCAGTCCCGACATGCACACACCACGTATGCCATGGCATACATTTCACGCAGGATGGCGGGCGCGCAGGCCCACCCGAAGTCGGGAATGTCAAACGGTGCATGCACAGGCACACGCAAACCGCCGAACGCAGCCCGGTACCGCCGTCCTCCGGCGAGATTCGTCAAGCCACGCATGCCACGACATACAGGATGCGCACGGAAGCACCCGGACCAATGATCCCAACTCACGCACACTCGCCGTCGAAACACATGTTGACCGATACCCCCAATCCGCGCGGC